>JAOADS010000071.1 GCA_026417195.1 Ignavibacteria bacterium
ATTTTTTATGCGTCCTGAAAAGAGACTAACAAAAGGTGATAAAATATCAGGAATCTTTGAGAGAGATAAAAAACAACACAATCCGGTCTCGTGAATAGGATTCCGGATCATACTCATATATCAAACGTAACCCTGAAAGTTAAAGACCTGAAAAGGTCTTTAACTTTCTACAGGGATTTACTTGGATTCCATATCATAAAAGCTAACGATACTGAAGCATATCTGTCTTCCGATAATGAGAAACCCTTCCTCGTAAAGCTAAAGGAATTCAGAAACCTTGAACATCCCGCTTTAAACACAACCGGACTTTTTCATATAGCTTTCAGACTACCTTCAAGAAAAGATCTTGCAGGCATTCTTAAACATCTTTTCGAGTCTGGATCAGAATTCACCGGATTTTCAGACCACGGAGTAAGTGAGGCAGTTTATCTTCAGGACCCAGACGGTAACGGAATTGAACTTTACTCTGATAAACCTGAAAGCATCTGGGAACGTAATAACGGAAAAATTAAGATGATCACCTCTCCTCTTGACATAAAGGATCTGCTCTCTGTAATTTCACCTTACAGAAGAATTCATCCCGAAACTACAATAGGACATATTCATTTAAAAGTCTCTGATCTGGAAAAAGCTAAAAAATTCTATCATGAACTCATGGGATTTAATATCACCAATGATGCTTACCCCGGCGCTGTATTTTTTGCAGCTGGAACTTATCATCATCACATAGGAACAAATATCTGGTACAGTAAAAACTCTCAACATCTGAATAACGATTATCTTGGTCTTGAAAATTTCACAATTAAGACATTCAGTAACGAATATTTAAGTAAACTGGAAAAATCACTTTATAAAGAAGGGATAAAATTCAGTAAAGCGGAAAATAACCTGATCAGACTCTCAGACTATGATGGTATAGGAATAAATTTCACAGTCTGAAAAGTCGGGAATCCGCTTTCTTTAAGAAACTTTTTGCAGCTTAACGGATATATTAGCTTTTATTTGATTGAAAATTTTTTTTAGATTTGTATAAGAAAATTCCTTCACATTATGATTTTGATTCATAAGCTAAGTCACACATTGTTTACGTTAATATTAATCTGCCTGATTTCCATATTTTCCTCGTATGCAGAAGGTATTAAACTCCTTCCGCCGGCAAGCGGCATTTATCACACTGCCTTTTCAACACAATATTCCTCATCTAATAATGTTTCAGAATACGAAGTTCCCTACTTTGTTAATCTCACAGGGAAAAAAATAGTTTGGCTGAATTTTTCCAATGACTGGTTTGAGGGAATAGTTTTCCCTGAAGATGCGATAAAAAACATCTGGAAACACAATGTAATCCCTTCAGTAAGAATTATGCCGTGGTCTGGATACGATAAAAATGACAAAACCTATTCACTGAAAAAAATCCTTAAAGGCAAATTTGACAGGGAAATTTCCGAGTGGGCAACTAAGCTCAGGGAAACCTCAATTCCCGTTATGATAGACTTTGCAGCTGAACCGAACGGTAACTGGTTTCCCTGGTGCGGTGAATTAAACGGTGGAGGAAAATCTGATAGCTACGGTGATAAAAATTACCCCGACGGACCTGAAATGTATCGTGACGCATACAGAAGAGTCATAGACATTTTCAGGAAACAGAATGCATTAAACGTAACCTGGGTATTTCATGTGAACGCTGTGGGATCACCTGATGAAGAATGGAACAGGATTAAATATTACTATCCCGGAGATGATTATATAGACTGGCTGGGAATGAGTGCATACGGACCTCAGAGATGGGGTGAGAGCTATAAGCACTTTATGGACGTAATGAAACCAGCTTACAGTGAGCTTGCAGAACTGTCTGAAACTAAACCTATAGCCATACTTGAATTCGGAGTAGCTGACTACCTTCCCGGAATAAGTAAACCTAACTGGATACAGGATGCATTTTACTCATTAACATCTCCGGAATTTCACAGGATAAAAGCTATAGGCTGGTGGCATTCAACATGGTGGAACAGTGACGGAACAATCTCAGCAATTCAGATTGACTCTTCGCCTGAATCACTTAGATTTTACAAAGAAGCTGTATCACAACCATTATTCATTGGTGATTACATTTTAACCAGATGAATTACGCCTGCGTCTGGAGAGAACTGCAAACTGAAGAAAATATCTGTCAAACATTTCCATTTCTTTATTAATATCAGTCAAAAACTCCGTACTAAAGAAGAACATACGGAATACTTCTCTAGATCTTGAAATCTCCTTCCTTCTGCCTTTCCATCTTTTGTCAGACATTGTTAAGTCAAAGAGTTCAAGTGTTCTCTCAAAGGAACTTTTAAATTTTTCTAAGTCACCTCTTTTGTAAAATTTGAAGGTCCTGCTGACCTCGCTGCCTATATTTGCAAGTTGTTCAGCTAAAGACAATTCAAACCATCTGCCGGCTGCAAGTTCTTTATGAACGAAATCCTTCATTTATCTCTTTATCAGTTTATTCACCACTTTCCGTATCTTCTCTCTGACTTCCGGATCTTCCACATCCCTTGAGTAGTTAGCTTTTGCTGGACGATTGTCCCAGAAACAATCCTCTGCTGATTTTTTAAGTATATCGAAATTTACACTCTCTCTGATTATTTCCAAACCAGTCATACCTGAATTACACCCGGATTAAACTTAGGAATATCGGGATTATTATTTGCACATTCTATACATCTTGAAACAATTCTTCTCGTATCTTTCGGATCTATTATTGCATCAATCCAGAGACGCGAGGCTGCATATAAAGGATCAGCATGTTCATCATATTTCTTCTTTATTTCATCAAGCATTTTCTGTTTTTCCTCATCTGAAAGTTCCCTGCCCTCTTTTTTCAGTTGTCCTATTTTTATGTTCAGAAGCACATTACTTGCCTGTGCTCCTCCCATCACAGCTATAGAAGCTGTAGGATATGCGAAAATAAACCTTGGATCATATGCTTTGCCGCACATTGCATAGTTGCCGGCACCGTAACTGTTACCAACTATAATTGTAATTTTGGGAACAACTGAATTTGAAACTGCATTAACCATCTTTGCACCGTCTTTGATTATTCCTCCGTGCTCAGCCCGTGAACCAACCATAAATCCAGTTACATCCTGCAGGAATAGAAGAGGTATTTTTTTCTGATTACAGTTCATAATAAACCTTGCTCCTTTATCTGCACTGTCTGAGTAAATGACTCCTCCCACCTGCATTTCACCTTTTTTGGTTTTCACTACAGTCCTCTGATTTGCTACTATACCAACTGCCCAGCCGTCAATTCTCGCATACGCTGTGATTAATGTTTTCCCGTAACCGGCTTTATATTCGTCTATTTCACTTTTATCAACAATTCTTGCTATCAGTTCATACATATCATATGGCTTTGATCTGTCCTCAGGGATAATTCCGTAAATTTCATCCGGCGAATAATCCGGATCTGACGGATCAGTTCTGTCGAAACCGGCAGTCACAGTTTTGCCCATCCTGCTTATTATATTCCTGATGGTTTCAAGACACTCCCTGTCATCTTTCATTTTATAATCAGTAACACCGGAGATTTCAGAATGCACTTCAGCTCCGCCCAAAGCTTCATTGTCTATATCCTCACCTATTGCAGCCTTGACTAAATGTGAACCGGCAAGGAAAACACTTCCTGTTTTTTCTACTATCAAAGCCTCATCACTCATTATGGGTAAATATGCACCGCCTGCAACACACGGTCCCATAATGGCAGCAATCTGCGGAATCCCCATTGAACTCATTATTGCATTATTCCTGAATATTCTACCGAAATGTTCCTTGTCAGGGAAAATATCTTCCTGAAGAGGCAGAAAAACACCGGCTGAATCAACAAGGTAGATTATAGGCAGACGGTTCTCCATAGCAATTTCCTGAGCCCGTAGATTTTTCTTACAGGTTATCGGGAACCATGCCCCGGCTTTAACAGTAGCGTCATTTGCTACTATTACACAATTCCTTCCGTGAATTTTACCTATTCCGAACACAGTCCCGGACGAGGGAGCACCTCCGTATTCTTCATACATTCCGTAAGCTGTAAATAAACCAATCTCAAGAAAATCTGATCCTTCATCTAAAAGCAGGTTTATCCTTTCCCTGCAGTGAAGTTTATTCTGTGAATGAAGTTTCTCAATTGCCTTCTTTCCGCCACCTGAATAAATTGCCTCTGAAAGAGCATTAAGTTTTCTGAGTAAATTCTTAATGTAGTCTTCCCTCTGATGGAATGTAAGATCTTTTTTAACAGAAGATTTTAACCTGCTGATATCTGCCTCCTTTAAATAATTTCCTAAAATGCAAAAATAAAACCAAACATTCTAAATAAAAAAACAGACTGCCTGAAAAATTTATTCACAAAAAGAAAATAATGTATTCGGTTAACTGATAAAATTTAGTATTTCAAGTTATGTAACGGGCAGAAAAATATCATACAGTGATATGAAAATATTTTAAATCGAAACTATAATTGTAACAGATTTCCTAAAACATAATTCATCTGAAGCATATAATGAAAAGTGATTCAAGGTTCAACAAAGATTTTAATAAAATGTAATAACTCCGGCAATTAAATATAAACTAAAAAACAAAAAAAATGAAAACTTTATTATCAATCCTTTTTTTTCTTGTGATCACCTCCGCAGGTAAATCACAAAGTCTGAACAAATATTATTTCTCTGACTTTTTCGGTAATAATTATAAATCATACGAAAATCTATGGTATGATTTTGATAATGACGGATATTTAAACTACTTAGACAGACACGACAGGAATCCAAACGTAGGTTACTTCACTGTGCCCTCATATTCCGAACCAGGTTATTATGAAAATTATAAATCCTTTAACTATGATTTTACTTCCGGGAAAATAATTTACGAAGGCTCCCGAGGAGGGAAATATTATATAAACAAAAATGGAAACAAAACCTACATGAAGTAATCAAAATATAAGTTTACAAAATGCTCAGATTGTAATCTTTGAATAATGTTCACAAAATAAAATAAATAGTGCACAGAAAAATCTCTTGCTATTTCTTATAAAAACATTAAGTTGCTTATTAATCCCGGAAAATAATTCTTAATGAGAATAAAGCTTTACATAAAGCCTCTTGAGAGGAATTCTCTGGTTCCTATTAATTATCAATATTACCTCTCCTCTTTTATATACAGAACAATAGAAGCGTCAAACTCAGATTATTCAAAATGGCTGCATGATTCCGGTTTCATGTCGGGAAATAAACGGTTCAAGTATTTTACTTTTTCAATGCTGAACATTCCGGAAAGAGAAATTGTCAATGATTTTATAAAAATAAAATCTCATCAGATTGAACTCACAGTCAGTATGCTTAGCCTTGAAAGTATGAACCACCTGATAATAGGATTATTCGAAAGCTGTCGTTTCAATATCAAAGACTATAACTTTATTGTAAAATACGCCGAGAAGATTCCGGATCCGATATTCAGAGATGAAATGATTTTCAAAACAATCTCACCTGTTATAATTTCCAAAGTAGTGGAATATAATGGTAAACCATCAGAAAGATATATGAAACCGGATGAATCAGAATATGCAGACTTTCTGAAAAAGAACCTTGAGGAAAAATACCTTACATACTGCATGAGCTGCGGAATAAAGGTAAACGGTCACGGTGTGGACAGTTTTGATCTGATTGAATGCGGCAATTCGAAACTGATTACAATAAGGCAGAACCGTGCTGAGGAGACAAAAGTGAAAGCATATCCTATGACATTCAGGCTGAAAGGGAATCCGGACATTATAAAGATAGCTTATGAAGCCGGTGTCGGCAAGCTTTGTTCACTTGGTTTCGGCTGTATTAAATCTCTTAACTGATATTAAAAATGAAAAGAAGAAGTCTTCTTAAATTTCTTGCTACAGCTCCAGTTGCTGCAGCCGGTATTTTAGCTAAAGATAATAAGAAGGAAGTCTTTCTTTTTGATTTTTATCTTGCAGGTTTTAAGTATTACAAGGCTCCTGCAGTTTACAGAAGACTTAAAAAAGGTGATATCGTTATCTTAAAACCGGAACCTGATAATAAATACGATGAAATGGCAATTGAAGTCTATACGAAAAGTAACATCAAGCTCGGATATGTTCCGATGGAGGCGAATATAGTTCCGTATAATTTATTTAAAAATGACATAGAAGTTGTTGCTAAGATAGAAGAGATCGATTTAAAAGCTCCGGACTGGGAAAAGATTTTAATAAGAGTCTATCAAAGGGTATAGTAACATTTTTAAATTTGTCAGAATATTTCCGAAATATTGCCGTAGTTGAACTGAAAAAGTTAATAAATTAAGTTTGAAAGAAAAAATATGTATTCACAGGAAGAAAAAATATTAATTCTCGGAGCACTATTCCATGATATTGGGAAGTTTGTTCAGAGGTGTGAAAAAACTTATGAAAGCCATACATCATTAGGAAAGAAGTTACTTAATGATGAGCTGGACTATTTTCAGGATAAAAGTTTTGATTTATGTCCCCAATTTAAGAAAATATTAGGAAACAGTGATGAAAACTATAATGGTTTTCTTAATATAATTTTAAATCATCATTCACCTAATAATGACCTTGAAAAAATCGTACAGCAAGCTGACCATATTTCAGCAAGCGAAAGACCTGAATTGCAAAAAGAAGAAAGTAACGAAGATATTTGGAAACATAAATTTTTATCCTCTATTTTCTCTAAATTAAAATTATTGCCAAAAGAGGAAGTTAATAATGAAAAACTTTATTTTAAACAAAAAGTCCTGGTAAAAGATAATTATGATTCTATAATACCTAACTTAACTAGCATAGATGATAACTTTAAATATAATCTCGCTGTTTTAGAAAGCTTCAGAAAAGATTTGTATCAAATTTTAAAGTTCTATAGAAGAGAGGAAGACTTTGCAACTATATTGAATTTAATATTGATATTATTTGAAAAATACATGTGGTGTATCCCGGATTTCACCGGAAGTGATGAAACTGACATCTCGCTTTTCAATCATTCAAAAGATGTCTGCGGACTGTCCCTGGCATTATATAAATCAAAAAAAGATTCCGAAGAGCTTCTCTTTATCGTTGGAGATATCCCAGGTATCCAGAATTATATTTTCGATTTATATTCAGCTAAAGGAGTTGCTAAAATTCTGCGTGGTAGGTCTATATTTGTACAAGTATTATCAAGAAATTTTGCAACTATATTTTTAAATAATCTAGGGTTAACAGAAGCTAATTTGGTTATGTTGGCTGGAGGGAAGTTTTACATAATTGCACAGAATTCGGATGATTTTGAGGAGTTGTTTAAAAAAACTAATTATATGATTGAAGAGTATTTATGGAAACAGTTTAATGGTGAATTAAGCTTTAACTCAGCCTCGGTATCTTTCAATTATAATGACCTAAAGGACAAAAAAATCACTTTTGGCAACATCGTTGAAAATGCTAATAAAGAATTACAGGAAAACAAAAGAAAATTGTTTGAAAAAATTTTGTTTTCAAATAAATATGAGAATTTCATAATTGAAAATAAATACATTGATGCCACAAATAATGACACAAATAATATTAAGTGTAAACTTACAAATAAACCCATCATTGTGGGACAGCAGGACAATCTACCAGAAATTGGTATAGTAAATAAACAAATTAAAACAGAGTGGAAAATCGGGGATATGGTTACCGATAATAATATCCTGGTTGAATTTGAGGCTGAAGGAATGAATGTAAAAGAAATTTTTAATTTAAAAGATTTTAACGGTTCAACTGACAATCAAAAAATATTAATAAATCCTGATTTAGAAAAAATACTTGAAATTATCAATAATAATCCGGAGAAAATAGATTTTCTTAGAAATTCAAGATTTATTGATGTTGCATGTCATGTAAAAAAAGAATCTGATGAAAGTGTCATGCCTTTTGAAGATTTAGTGAAACTAGGAGAGGGAGCAGAATATCTTGCTATGATAAAAGCTGACATTGATAATTTAGGATTATTAATGGCTTACGGACTTGACAGGGATAAAAGTGAAAACACATTGTCTGCAATTTCAAGAACAACTACATTAAGCAATCACCTTAAGTATTTCTTTAGTTTCTATCTTGATAACTTTGTGAATGAAAATTTCCAGAATACATATACAGTTTTCGCTGGGGGAGATGATATGTTACTCATATGCCACCAAAGTGAGGCTGTTAAACTTGTAAACGAATTCAATAATAAATTTACTGAATTTACCTGTTCAAATCCTGAAATTCACATAAGTTATTCTATTACTCATTTTAAAGATCACACACCCGTAAAATTAGTTAACATTTTTGCAGACGAAAATCAGGAAACTGTAAAAAAAGAAAAGAAATCTCTTGAAATCCAAGAAGGATGCTTTGAGAAAGACACCAACAAAGCATCTACTTTCATATTTAACACAAAAGTAAAAAACACAAATTTAGCAGATCTAACCAGCTATGAATATATATTGACGAAATGGGTTAAAGAAAACGAAATCGAGAAAAATAAAGGAATTTCCATGGGGACTCTAAGAAATCTACTACAGCTTATGGAGATTCTTAAAAACTACAGAGAATCCGGTGATACTTCAAAATTAATCTGGCATCCGCTGCTTACTTATATGATAAACAGAAATTTGAAAAGAGATGGTAATTATAAAGATCAGGAAGTTGGAATATTTTTTGACAAGGTGCTTAGCATAAATAATGAAGATAAAGAAAAAGATTTTGAAAAAATATTATATCCTGCAATTTGCGGAGCAATTTATAAATTAAGAAAATCTTAAAAATCAAAAAAATATCAGTATGTTAAAAATCAATTCCTTCTTTGACAATTCAGGCAAAATTTTAAGAAATTTAATCAGTGATGAAGGCAATCCGAACGTTAAAACTTTAGCTGAACAATTATGCAGAAGTACAAATAATAATGATAAAAAGCCAATTGAAAAAAATCAGTTAAGGAAATTTTATGATAACTTCTTGAAGATATATCATTCCCAGGCAAGCGATGATGTAAAAAAAGTACAGCTTTTAATGCTTAAAGCCCAGGCTGAATATGCTGAAAAAAGATTAAAAATTAGAGATTTTAAAGAATTCATAAGTAACAGAATTAGTTTAGTAGTGAAACAGGAAGGGGACAACTTCAAAAAAAATCTGGACGCATTTAAACTTCATTTTGAGGCATTAGTAGGATATTTCCCAAAATAAATCTATACAAAACATGAACAAGAAGAAATATAAAGTCACAGTAAAAATTCTAACGGGCTTCCACATTGGTGCCGGTAACGATAAAATTCAAATTGGAGGTGTTGATTCAGCCGTAATTAAAGATCCGGTTACAAATCTTCCTTATATACCAGGTTCATCTTTAAAAGGTAAAATCAGATGTTTATTAGAAACTGAATCTAATAATTACAAAGGAGAAAATGATGAAACCCTGAATAAATATTTCGGTTCAAAAAAAACTGATGATAAAAATCAAACACCCACTCGTTTCATTTTCAGGGATTTATTTCTTAATAAAACTTTTGAAGAAAAATTTAAATCCGGCGCTATTAATACAGAATTTAAAACGGAGATTGTGATAGATAGAAACAAAGGTACGGCAAAGTCTGGCGGTTTAAGAACTATTGAAAGAGTTCCACCTTCAGTTGTGTTCGAGGGTGAAATACTAGTTAGATATATGAATGGTGACGAGGAAAAAGAATTACAAAAGATATTAAAAGAAGGAATTAAATTACTAAATAATGATTATCTTGGCGGCTCAGGCAGCAGAGGTTACGGTGCAGTTGAAGTATCTTTAGAAGAGGTTAAACAGGAAAACAAAAATGCTTAAACTGCATTTCACAACAATAACTCCTCTTCACATATCAAACGGGGAGAATCTTGGTGCTGGGCTAGACTATGTGTTGCTTAAAGATAGCAGTAATAGCCCCAGGTATCTATGTAAAATAAATTTTCAAACTTTAGCCGAAAAATTAGCTGGACGATTTGACTTTAGCAAAAATTATGATCTTAATGCAATAACCAATATTATAAGAGATACTTTCCAAAAGTTATTTGAAAAAAGACAACTGACCGAAGAATATTTCTATTATAAAGTAGCAGCCAGCAAGTATTTTTCGGAATTTTATAAAAAGGAAAGTTCTACGGGTCAAAAATTCGTTCTTGAGTTTATAAATTCAAACGGAAAGTTTTATATACCGGCTTCATCTGTTAAAGGAGCACTGCTGACAGTATTAGGCTTAGATCACCTTGGCATTAATCATTCAGATCCTCATATTAATCATAAATTCGTCTTTATGGATTCTGATGAAATCAGTTCTGATAATT
>JAOADS010000072.1 GCA_026417195.1 Ignavibacteria bacterium
GCTTTTGGTATAAGGAGTATGAGTAGTAAAAAAACTATCAATAGGATAACCACTCCCCTTACTTCCTTATCCCTTTTAGAACTATCAGTATTTACTCTATCCATATATAATGAATGATAGTAATGTTACTATTATGAAAATTATGAACAGGAAAATTTTCATTTTTAAGTGCACAAATATTTACAGGTTGATTTGAATTGTCAAAGGAAAAATTTTCTTGAAACTGACGAGAAAAACAAAGCATGAAAATATTTAAGCATTAGTTTTATCATAGTCTTATAACAAACTATCTGAGACGAAAAATCTAACAGAAATTAGCCTGAAATTTAGCCCGAAATTAATGTGGATTTAAAACTTGGATAGTAAATGGAAAGTAGCTTAATGGAGTTTTTAAAAGAGGTGTATTAGAAATACATTCTCACTCAAACCATTCCTGTCTCAACCGTTGTCGTTGTCATACCCGCCGCAGGCTGGTATCTCGTTTTTAGATTTCTAAAGGTTGACTGAAACTACAATATTATCTATTAACCTGATTTTTCCAAATCTCACTGCAAGGGAAATAAGCAGCCTACCTTTTTTAAAATTTTTGAGTGAAGTAACTTCCTGCAGATTATCTTCACGATTAAATGAGATGTAATCAACACCTGTAACAGTAGGACGGGATTTAATCAGCTTACCCATCTGTTCTTTGATGAAACCAAGGTCTCTGTTATATCCCGGTGTCAGGATTTTCCTTTCAGCATATTTAAGTGCCTTGTAGAGAACACTTGCATCTTTTCTCTGTTTACCATTCAGATAAACATTTCTGGAACTCATTGCAAGACCATCTTCTTCCCTTACAGTAGGGTTAACTATAATTTTCGTATTGACGTTCAGATCACTCACCATTTTTC
This sequence comes from Ignavibacteria bacterium, assembly GCA_026417195.1. GTDB lineage: Bacteria > Bacteroidota > Ignavibacteria > Tepidaquicellales > OLB5 > JAOADS01. The sequence continues at coordinate 894 of JAOADS010000072.1, forward strand.
TGATGACTGCAACCTGTTGTGCGTCCTTCTGTCCGAATACTGCAAAATCCGGCTGTATGATATTAAATAGTTTCAGAACTATTGTAGCAACTCCTCTGAAATGTCGCGGCCTGTGTGAACCTTCAAGGATTTCAGTTATATTATGAACTTCAACGTAAGTTGAATAATTCTCCGGATACATCTTCTCTGAATCAGGAAAGAAAATGAAATCCACTTTCTCTTTCTCACAGAGCAATCTGTCTCTTCTGAAGTCTCTGGGATATTTCGAGAAGTCTTCATTAGGTCCGAACTGTGTGGGATTTACAAATATACTTACAAATAGATAATTACACTTTTTCCTTGCAGTCCTCATGAGAGAAAGATGTCCTTCGTGAAGATATCCCATAGTAGGGACAAACCCTATTACTTTACCTTCTGATCGGATTTGTGAAGTTAATTTCTGAACAGATCTGACTGAGTGCAGAATTTTCATAATTTGCTTAGTGTGGATCTGTGATATTACCGGAAAGGCATTTCGGAATTCTAATTATGCATGAACTTCATAAGATGGTAAAGCTTATCTTTAAGGTCTTTCCTGTGAACAACCATATCAAGGAAACCATGTTCAAGAACAAATTCCGCACGCTGAAAGCCCTTAGGCAGATCCTTACCTGTTGCCTGACGCACAACACGGGGTCCGGCAAAGCCTATCAGAGCACCCGGTTCAGCTATGTTAACGTCTCCGAGCATTGCGAAACTTGCAGATGCTCCGCCGGTAGTAGGGTCTGTTAGAACTGAAATATATGGTAATTTCTGTTCTGCAAGTTTAGCTAACCAGGCAGCTGTTTTTGCAAGCTGCATCAGTGAAATAGCAGCTTCCATCATTCTTGCGCCGCCTGATTTGGAGATTATAATGTAAGGACATTTCTCTTTCATTGCACGCTGCACTGCCCTTGCGATTTTTTCTCCAACTACCGAGCCCATGCTGCCGCCTATGAACGTAAAGTCCATAGCACTTATAACACATTCTTTCCCGTGAACCCTTCCATATGCATTTCTTATGGCATCGTAAAGTCCCGTTTTCTTTATAGACTCCTCAATTCTCTCGCTGTATTTTTTTGTATCAGAAAACTCAAGGGGATCCAAAGATCTGACTTTTTTGTCAAACTCCTTATACTCTCCGTCATCAAATAAGATATGGAAATATTCCTCACTTCCGATTCTGAAGTGATGATCACATTTGGTGCAGACATAGAGATTCTGCTCCCATTGTTTCCTGTGGAGGATTTCGTCGCAATTCGGGCACTTTATCCAGTTACCTTCACCAAGTTCCTTTTTTTCCTGTGTTTCTATGTTCTTTTTAGTTCTTTTAAACCAGGGCATTTGTTTTTACTTTAAAATCCTTAACATAAAGAGGCTCAATCTCTTCAGCGTTTTTAGCTGATGGCAGACTCAGGGCTGCTAACTCTGCCAGTGATTCTATCTCATTTTTCTGATTTTTGAGATTTATAACTTCAAAATAATTATGTTTTATGACAGTTTCATCATCAAAATCTCCCACAAGCGTAAAGTCTGAGGTAATTTTTTCTGTGATTGAAAATAAATTTAAAGTACCGGCAGAAGATTCTGACCTTCCCTTAAAGGTACAGTAATAATATTCATCTGATTTTGACTGTATAAGAACACAATATTTTCTGTTTTCATCTATTTCGTTCAGTCTGTTAAGGGAAATGTGAAAATTATTTACGGGAACTATTTTCTTGTCCATAGCAAATGCAACACCTTTTGCAACAGAAATTCCCACCCTGAGTCCGGTAAAAGAACCGGGGCCTATTGTTACTGCAATTGCATCAATCGAATTAAGATCAAACCTGTATGACAATTCCAGAAGAGCCATTACGAGTTTTTCCTGCTTTTTATCTTTCGGATTTCTTAAATATGTATCTGCATAAACTATGAACAATTCACTGTTGTCATAAAACGAACACGAGGCATATTTATCTGAGGAGTTTATAAGTAACAGTTTCATTTTTTTCTCATTTCTAACTTTATCCATCTGGTATTTTCATTTTCAACTGAATGAGATAGATAAATTTTTATAGCATCTACCGGCAGAATACTTTCAGCAATCTCAGGCCATTCAATTAGTGTAATTGTATTATAACTTCCCATAAAGTCCGTCAATCCGGTTTCCTGTAATTCACTTGTGCTCTTCAGTCTGTAAAGGTCAACGTGATAAACATCAAGTTCTCTGCCTTTATATTCATTTATTAAAGTAAATGTAGGACTGTTTACATTTTCCTTTACTCCAAGACCTTCACAAATCCCTTTCACAAGGGTTGTTTTTCCACTGCCTAAATTCCCATAGAGAGCTATTACACTTCCTGATTTAAGGTTTGAAGCTATTTCTTTGCCGAATTCTACAGTTTCATCTTTTGAGGATGTGATTCTTACAAATTCAGTTACAGTTATATCTGACATTACAGAGGTTCCATTACAATTACTGGAAGTATGAGTTCTTCCATTGAAATTCCGCCGTGCTGAAATGTATTCCTGTAGTGATTCAGATAATAGTGATAATCAGTAGGATAAACAAAATAGAAGTCTTCCTTTGTTATTATATAGTTAACAATGCCTCCTCTTTTAGGTAATTTGTAATCAAGCGGATTCCTTATATAAATCACCTGACGTTCATCTGCCTTCAGGTTACGTCCGTATTTATATCTGAGATTGGTGGAAGTTTCTCTGTCTCCAAGAACCTTGGCACCACGTAAACATCTTATACTTCCGTGATCTGTTGTTATGATTATCTTAACATCTTTCTGAGAAGAAAGAATTTTAAACATTGAAAAAAGAGATGAATGTTCAAACCATGAAGCTGTAAGGGAACGGAAGGCTGATTCATCAGGCGCTATTTCTTTTAAAATTGCATTATCCGAACGGCTATGAACAAGCATGTCTATGAAATTAACAACTATAGCATTAAGATGAGTTGTAACATATCCAGAAATTTTACTTTCAACACCGCGCCCGAATTCAGCGTCAAGTATCTTAACGTATCGCAGATCGTTTCTAAGTTTAATTTTTTTTCTTTCAAGTAACTTTTGGAGAAATTCCTTCTCATACTTATTTTTACTGTTTTCGTCATCTTCGCCTTTCGTAAATAAATCCGGGTAGTATTTTTCTATCTCACTGGGGAATAAGCCGCTGAATATGGAATTTCGTGCATAAGGAGTAGCTGAAGGAAGGATTCCGAAATAAAACTCCCTTCTGATTTTGAAATAATCATACAACATTTTTTCCATAATGAGCCACTGATCAAATCTCATACAGTCAATCACGAAGAAGAAAACAGATTTTGAGGTTTCAAGCTCAGGGATAACGTAATTCTCCACGATCTGATTGGAAAACAGCGGACCTTCTTTTTTAAAGTGTATCCATTCAATGTAATTTCTCTCTATGAATCTTGAAAACTCTGCATTACACTCCCGTCTTGTTGCTAATACAGTTTCTTTCAGTCCAAGTTCAGGATGTTCATCAAGTTCAATTTCCCATTCTGTCAGATCACTGTTAATTTTTATCCAGTCGCTGTAAACAAGAGGCTCCATCATCAGCGTGTTAATTTTGTTCAGCTCCTGAATGTAATCTCTTGATAAAGTCTGGCTCTGAAGCCTTTTACCTTCAAGGAATTTTTTACATACAAGCAGTATCTGATTTGGATTTACTGGCTTCACAAGGTAGTCTGATATTTTTGCTCCTATTGCATCTTCCATAAGTGTCTCGGTTTCATTCTTTGTAACCATCACCACTGGAATGTTTGGTTTGATTTCTTTAATTGAAGCCAGAGTTTTCAGACCACCCATACCAGCCATCATTTCATCAAGGAAGATCAAATCGTAGTTTTTATCTCTAACCATTGTCACTGCATCTTCACCGTTTGTTGCTTTGTCAACAGAGTAACCCTTATCTTCCAGAAAAAGTATGTTTGAGCGTAAAAGCTCTATTTCATCGTCAACCCAGAGAATTTTGTTTTTTGCTTTTTCCATGTTAATTCACGATTTTTTTAAAATACAGTGGATCTTGACGATTGTGATCTCCTTTTTTGCCGGTTTTAATAATTTCTTATTCAAAGACAGAAGTTATAATAAATAAATAAAATCCAGGAATAAACGTTCCGATATATGTGATTTATAATCTTATGAAAGGTCTAAATTTTTATTTTTTTTTACGTAAATAAATTACTTTTTATATTTAATAAATTGATTTTCAGAACAGTTATGGCTATTTTTGTATTTTAAAATAAATTTATAATCTCACTATAAAAAGGAATATTTTCAATGCCACTCAGACATAAATCAGCGCAGAAACGGGCAAGACAAACACCTAAAAGAACTACTTATAACAGGCATTATAAGGCAAGGATTAAAACAGTTATAAAGAATGTTCTGTCAACCAAGGCAAAAGATAAAGCTGAAACCGAGCTTAAAAAAGCCGTACAGCTGATTGACAGGGCTGCAGTTAAAGGTATTATACATAAAAACAATGCAGCAAATAAAAAATCCCGCCTTGTTAGATATGTCAATAATTTAAGCTGAAGGTAACTAATTTTAACTATATTTCAAAAGGAGCCGGCAGGCTCTTTTTTTTATTCCTTAAATTAAGATATTTATTCAAGCAGTTCCGCTTCATATCCGGCTTCATAAATTGCATTTAGAATTTCCTGTTCATTTGTCCGGCTATCATCAAAGGTAACCTTAATAATCTTGGTTTTAAGGTTTATATCAAGTTTTTTAATTCCATTAATCTTATGTATTGAGCTGGTTATGCTGTTTTTGCATCCTTCGCAACTCATCTGTGTGCATTTTATCTTTATAGTTTCCAGTTTCACAGATTCTAATTTATAAGTTGAAGTCTCAGGTTTGAGGTTTGAGTTTTGCAACATTAACAAAATAATTAAATATAACATTTTTAATTCCTCGCTATATAATAAGTTAAATTTATACCAAACAAATCCGATGTTTGGCTGTTAAGCCCTAAATTGTTTGTTCTTGGTGTAAGCTTAACTGATGAAGTTATTCTGAAAGGTACAGATGGATAATATGTGTATGAAACAACAAGACCGATGCTTTGCATTTCTGAATTATTGATAGATTTATGATTAATTTTATATTTCCCCTGCCAGAATCCTGTTACAGAAAATGAAAGTGCATGCCAGTTATTAAATACATAATTAAAGGTAACAGAATAATTTATTTTTTCACCAGGTTGTTTTGAGTAATTATATGAAACCGGTTCCCCAAAGTATCTCTCATATTTTTTTCTGAAACTATGCTGCCAGCTCAAGTCTCCTATAATCTGAAATCTCTGTCTAATTATACTTTTGGTAACTGACAAGCCAACTATAGATGAGAAAAAACCTGAACTTGTAACATCAACATCATTTTCTGCAGTCTCTTCTGATCTGCCAGTTGGAAAATTAAAACCTCCTGTAATTGCAAGATGAGGTAGTTTTTTATCTATATCTATCTTTTTCTTTTTTTTCTTTGGCTGAAATTCGTGAAATATTTCAAATCTACCCATCATTGTTAAATCTCCTAATCCAACTCCATGTTGCTTCAAGTTAGCGGCTGAAGTGTGATTAAATATAACAGGAACAGATAGTGCACATTGCAATTGTCTGGTGAACCTGAATGCAGTTCCTAATGTTATTTTATACTGATTTTGTGAGAAGTCGTTCTTATACCAGTTTCTGTTCTTATCCCAAATTCCTGAAAAACTTTCCCTGGAAAAACCAATATTAAATAAAGCCTTGCCATCAAGAGCAAGCACTGCTATATCATTTGTCCCGCCGCCGCAGATATTACATGGGTAAATACTATTTATAAATACAAGCAGAAGACTTGTAAAAATCAGAATTTTCATCTTACTTGAAAAATAAAGTATGGTGGAGGGCTTGGTGTTATGAACTCCCCGTTTACTTTGATAGAATCATAAACCTGCCATTCCCCTGTCATGTTGAAATTTACAACTCCTCTGTATCTAGCTGATGAAATCATAGTCGGATGTATATTATTGCTTGAACCATGTCCCATTGATTCCATCCATGGTTTTATAAACATTTCAGCATTATTTACATCCTCATAACTAACAGAATCCGTTGTTGAATGTAACATCAGTTCAATAGGATTAAGTCCGACCTTGGGTGATACCGGCTTGACAAGCGTAAGCAAAAAAGTCTTTTGATGGTTTATGTTATACCATGAAAGTATATTGTTTCCCTCGGAAGAATATATTGTTATATCGACAGAATCTATAACCATCTCATCATTGTAGTTAAAATTTGCTTTGCAGTAAGATAAACTGTCCTTAAGAAATATTACATAACCTGAATACATGTTGTTGCCAGAATCAAAATTAAATCTCTCGGAACGGGGAACATTATACCGGTAGCCACCGGCATTTTTATAAATTACTGGTGTAAAGCGGACATATCCGCTATTTTGTTCATTATTGTTCAGGAACACCTTGATACCCAGCTCATTATATCCGTATATGTATCTTTCCGCTGAAGAACTGTAAACATCAAATCTTACTAAACCTCTTTCAACTGAAAAAATTTTTCTGTAAACCGGACCAGGGTCATTATTCGTAACTCCGTTCTCTGAACAATTCAATGACAACAAACCCATAATTAAGATTAAAAACAACTTACCCATTTTTACTAATTTGATACTTGTAAAGACTATGTCAAATGACATATGTCAACTATATCAAGTTTAAATAAGTAAAGTAAATAAAAAATCAGGTAAGTTTACTTAAGGCTTTTCGTAGGCTTTCTATAATTTCATCAATTTCCTCAAGCCTGCATGTTCCCACGGAAAGCCTGTACCAGGGAGAATTTTCAGAATCACCGAATGCATAAAAAGGAACTATTGCTACACGGGCTTCTTCAAGCAGATATTTTGTAATGTCACGGGTTGTTTCAAGAACAGAGCCATCTTCTTTCTTCTTTCCGTGCAACTGAAATTTTACAGTAAGATAAATTGCTGCCTGAGGAGATATAACGTCAACCTCAAAACCATCAGATCTGAGGGCTATAAAACCTTCATAAAACTTTTCAAGTCTGGAAGATATTTGTTCTTTGAAATTTATAAGGTAATCATTTACGGCATTTTCATTCTCAAGAAAACGTGCAGATGCTATTTGTTCAGCCTTCGGCGCCCATGCTCCAAGGTGTGATAAAATAGATTTCATTTTTGAGATTACTCTTTCATGACCTAATGCCCAGCCTACCCTTACGCCGGTAGCAGCAAAAGCTTTAGATAAGCCGTCTATAAATACAGTGTAATCTTTCATCTCGGGAACTAACTCAATTGGATTATAGTGTTTTGTATCACCATATGTTAGAACCCAGTATATCTGATCATACATAAGATATAAAGGTTTGCGTGATCTTCTACGAGAAAGATTTTCCTCGGCTATAACTTCGCATATACTTCGTAAATCATCCTTTGAAAACACTGTCCCTGTGGGATTAAGCGGAGAACAAAGTGAAACAAGTGCAGCATCTTTAAGATGAGGTTTTAAATCATCTGCTGTCGGCATGAAATTATTTTCCGGAGAAGTAAGAACTTCTATTTTATTTGCGTGCGAAAGATGTGTGTAATGGTTATTGTTCCATGAAGGCACTGGAAAAATCACAGATTCACGCGGTTCAACAAGAGTCTGATAAACTGCATATATAAGAGGTCTTGCTCCGGCAGCTATTAATACTTCACTGTTAGGATTATATTCCAGAGACTCATTCTTTATGAGAAATTCTGACACAGCTTTTCTTGTTTCAATTAAGCCATCGGCAGGAGGATAATTAGTTTCATTTTCCCTGTAAGCTCTTATAATTTCTTCCTGAAGTTCTGTAGGAATGGGAAATATGTAAGGATTGAAATCACCAATTGTAAGATTATAAATTTTTTCGCCATTTTTGATTTTATTGTTAATTTCACCGGCAAGTTTTATGATTTCAGACGCGATCAATGTCTCAGCCATATGAGAAACTCTGAGTTCAACTGTCTTCGCTTCAATTCTGTTCATAAAAGATAATCTTAATTTATGAAAATAATTTTAAACTGATGCAATTACTTCTATTTCTATAAGAGCGTCTTTAGGAAGTCTTGAAACTTCAACTGTGCTTCTGGCTGGCTTGGTTTCTCCGAAGAAATTCTTATACACTTCATTCATATCAGCGAAGTCATCCATGTTCCTGATGAATACAGTAGTTTTTATAACCTTTGATAATGAGCTTCCGGCACTCAAAAGAATCTGTTCAATATTTTCCAGAACTTTCCGAGTCTGCTCTTTTATGTTCCCGTTTATAATCTCACCGTTCGACGGTTCTATGGCAATCTGCCCAGAAAGAAATAAATAATCTCCGGCAAGTATAGCCTGTGAGTATGGTCCGATAGGCAAGGGAGCTTTATCTGAGTAAATTTTTTTAGTTTCCATAACTAATACAAATTAAGCCATAAATTTGGAGAATATCAAGTCTATGACAAAATTTCATATAAATTCTGATAAAAGTTCAAATAAAGGACATAATGTAGTTTTATTGTGCCATTTTGTCATAGAGAAGGATTACCTGAAATATATATAATTAACTGTTTTCACAATTTTAAACTTTGGCATGGAATTTGCAGTATAAACTTATGAATAAAAAAGTAAACTAATTAAAAAAGGAGGTAATTGAAAATGACATTAGTAAAATTTAATCCGGCTTCAGAACTTTCTAACATAGAAAAAAGAATGAGAAAGTTCTTTGAAGATTTTGAAACTCCGTTTGACTGGACTTTTAATTCTAATGTTTTCACACCGAGAGTTGATGTAACTGAAGATAAGGATAATCTTTATGTACATGCTGAAATTCCAGGTGTTGAAAAGAAAGACATTAAAGTCAATGTTGTAGGTGACGTTTTAACAATCAGCGGTGAAAAGAAAAGCGAGAAGAGAGACGAAAATAAAAACTACTACAGAATAGAAAGAACTTGGAATCGGTGAAGGTATCATAACTTGGAAATCTTATAGTTACTTGTGATAAATTACAGGAATAAAAAACTTACAAATTCAATTTAGAACGTCAAGCGCAATTATCAATCAAAATTCGATCTGTCT
>JAOADS010000073.1 GCA_026417195.1 Ignavibacteria bacterium
GGAGTAACATTTGTAACTCCTGTCAGCTCCGAAGTTCCGGAGAGGTTTTCTCTTAATCAGAACTATCCCAACCCGTTCAATCCGAAATCAAAAATCAAAATGCAGATTGCAGAATTGAGCGAGGTGAAACTTGTTGTGTATGATGTTTTGGGAAGGGAAGTGCAGACATTGGTCAACGAACAATTAAGTCCCGGCACTTATGAAGTTGATTTCGACGGAACGAATCTTCCAAGCGGAGTTTATTTTTACCGTATCATAGCAGAAGGCGAAGGACAGAAGTTTACAAAGACGATGAAGATGATACTGGTGAAGTGATGAAATCAAAAGATAAAAAAGGAATAATAATAACAATTAATTTATTAGCAATATTGACTTACTTTGCAAGCTCAGTTTATTTTTCAAGTCTTGTGGGGTAAATTGTAAATATACAGCATCAAAACCTAAAGAAACTCTGTAAATAGAAAAATCCGTCTCCAGAGTTAAGCTCTGGTATATGAATCTATATTTTTTGAGTATTCAGAAGTTTCAATACATTTTGAAAACTAATCACTGATCGGTATTGAACCAACATACTTAGGCTGTCCTATGTAAGGCTTGGGAAAGCCTTGTTCATCTTTTTCGTCTGAAACTTCATCAAGTTCCCTCATCATTATGACGAGTTCATTGTGTCCTCTCACAATCCAGTACTCCTCTCCGCCTCCGGCCCACCAGCCCCTGCATGCTGTGAGAGCATCTTCAAATCCCAGGGATTTTATTTCAGACTCAGGTAGTTCCGCAAAACCGAATTTCACCTCTTCCTTTATGATATGTTTTTTACCGTTTACATAAATGGAAAGTCTGGTTACCGGCTCGCCGTATTCACCTTCTTTTAATACTTCAAAGTCCCATTTCAGATCTATTTTCCCTGTATCACTTTTATGAACTACCTGTGTGGACGGATCTTCTGAAACTGATTCATTTCTTTTAACACCGTCTGACGATTTCATTCCGGTATTATCAGATTTACTGCCGCAGGAGAAAATTACCGCTGTAACTATGAAAACCAAAATCACGCTTACCTGCCAATAAGGAAAATAGCCGGATGTTTTCCGAGTTTGATTTTTTCTTTCTTCCATTTTGAGATTTTTTTTGATTTTATGAATTCTGTTTCCAGAGTTATTTCTTTTGCAATACAAAGTCTGTGATTTTCATTAACAACTTCCATGATGTCTTCCAGAAGCTTGTCATTTCTCTGAGGTGCCTCTATAAATATCACGGTTATACCAGTAGAAGAGATTAACCGTGAAATTTCATTTAGTCTTCTGCGTCTCCTTAATCTTTCAACAGGCAGATAGCCCTCAAACATAAAGTTCTGCCCGTTAAGTCCTGAAGCCATGAGAGCAAGTATAACTGAAGAAGGTCCCGTTAAGGGAACAACGTCAATTCCCATTTCATGAGCTGCTGAAACAAGTTCACTGCCCGGATCAGCAACACATGGTACGCCAGCCTCTGAAAGTAAACCTAAGTTTAAACCTTTCTCTGCAGGTATGAGATATTCTCTTATGGATTTAGCAGAGGTGTTTACATTTAAGATTGAAAAGGAAAGTTCTCCCGGCTTGCTCTTTATTCCGGCTGATTTCAGGAAACTTACTGCTGAATTTACATTTTCAACTATATAATGGCTGATATTATTAATTACCTCCCTGACGTAAGGTGGAATTGTTCTGTTTAAATCATAGTTTCCTAAAGAAACCGGTATGAGATAAAGTTTACCTTTTTGCAAGACTGCTTAAAGTATATATTTGCCTTAAACTGAAAGCGTAAATGGCTAATTATATTTTTATAGTTTCTCTTTTTATTCTGCTTTGTAATCCGGTAAAGCAAAGTTACAGAAATATTGAATTAAATAATATTCAGAGTGAAGAAAGAGCAGATTATAACAATAAGTTCTCAAATCTGATAAAAGCCTACCCTGATTTCCTTGACTCGGTTGACTCTGAATATCTCTACTGGAAAGACGGAACAGTTATGAAACTTGATGATGGAATAAAAGATAAATCACATGATGAAAAACTTGATAATCCTGATATTGAAGATATGCTGAGTCAGAATTATCCTAAAGGCAGAGAGTGGAATCCGCCTCCGCCGGAGAATTTTGAGCCGGGCAGGATAAGATATGAAGCTTTCTTTAAGAAAATGTACGGTTCGTCATCTCACGAAGTGAAAAAAAATCTTGTTACAGTGCACTGGTTACCTTCAATATGTAACTGTAAGGTTCAGTTTAATAAAATCAACGGAGCTGCGGAGAAACTTAAAGCTGTATCAGATGAAATTGAGTCTAAACTTGGAAAGGAATTTCACAAATATCTCAGTGAAACTGCAGGTACATTTAACTGGAGGAACATTGCCGGAACAACAAGATTAAGCACGCATGCTTTCGGAACAGCAATTGACATCAATACCAAATATTCAAACTACTGGAAATGGGATAGTGATCTTGTATGGAAAAATCAGATACCAATGGAAATAGTTGAAATCTTTGAAAAGCATGGTTTCATCTGGGGAGGTAAATGGTATCACTATGATACGATGCATTTTGAATACCGTCCTGAGCTACTGATTGACTGATCACCTTTTCATGATTTTCTCAATCTCTGTTGCCTCTCTGGGTAACGCTGAAGACAACACTTCACATCCGTTTTCGGTAACAAGCACATCATCCTCTATGCGTACTCCGATGTTATGCCATTTTTTATCAACACCGGAATTCTCTGAAATATAGATGCCCGGTTCAACTGCAAGAACCATTCCGGGTCTTAAAATCTGTCCCCTTCTTATCCCGTCAGGTGAATCGTAGCTTCCTGCATCGTGAACATCAAGACCAACCCAGTGTGAAGTGCCGTGCATAAAGAATTTCATTACGTTTTCATCCGGCTTAAGCAAACCAAGCCCGACGAGCTCATTTTTTATAACAGCCCTTGCAACACTGTCAATCTGATAAAACCTTGCTCCCGGCTTTATTATATTTATCGCTTCCTTCTGGGCTTTCAGGACTATTTCATAAATTATCCTTTGTTCTTCACTGAACCTGCCGTTAACAGGAAATGTTCTTGTAATATCTGCTGTATAGTAATTGTACTCAGCTCCCACGTCCATGAGAACGATATCTCCGTCTTCGGTTTTGCGGTTATTTGATGTGTAGTGCAGAATGCAGGAGTTTTTACCTGAACCAACTATTGAAGGGAAACCATTTCTTTTACTGCCACCCATTCTGAAATTATATTCAACTATTGCCTGAAGTTCATATTCGTAAATTCCCGGTGTGGCTTGCCTCATGGTTTCTATCAGGGCTGAACTGGTGATATCAATTGCTTTCTTCAGCTGAGCAATTTCATATTCAGACTTTATGAGTCTCATCTCAGCAATCAACGGATTCAGATCATATCCTTCAGACTCAACAGGTATTTTTTTTGACAGCTCATTATCAGATTTAGGATAATAAATCTTTCTTTTATTAAGGGAAGATAGGAAGCTGTCAAATTCGGAAATGTCGTAGCATTCATCTGCTCCGAATTTTTCCTTTGTCTTTTCTATTCCGTAAATTTCTCCGGTCCATATTTCAAGAGCCGGATTTTTAGGCTGAACAAATAAAATAAATCTGCCGCTTAAGCCATCTATTAAGGCAGCACTTTTAGGTTCCTCAAATCCCGTAAGATAGTAAAAATTACTTCCCTGCCTGTATTCATATTCAACATCTCCGTTTCTTATATAAACAGGTGCTGAAGTTATAACCGCTACAGCATTACCGATTTTTTCCTTGAGTTTATTTCTACGCTCAGCATATTCCCCGGCAGGAAATTCCCCGGAATATATAAACGAACAGACACAAAGTGCGAGAAAAAATATTAACAGGCTTTTATGAAATGAACGTTCTCGGTTCATCAGATGAATTTTTTTCAAGGTATTCAAGAAACTTCCTCTTTGCTACCGGCATTATGGTTTCCCTGAAAGGAAAGCTAAGCTGAGTATCTATGTGATAAACTATCTGGTTTAGTATATCTCCTGAGATGATAAGATTTCTGAGAGATTCACTTGGCATGGTTATAATACTGATTTTAAAACTATCCACTTCCTTTGTCTTCAGAACCCTGTAAAGGCTGTTTGAATATTTCATTACCTTCATCTGCATGTTACGGTTATCCGGAATTGCAAAATAGCCTTCTCTGTTGAAAGGTGAATCTAAGCCTATAGATTCAATGTTTATGTTATCACTGACAAAATCATATATGGCACGGGCATTTTCAAGGCAGTTCAAAATCTGTTTCATAGCCCATTCCATCAGCTCAAAGCTTTTTTCAAGTTCAGAGTTTGCTGAAGACTCATTTACTTCAGCTTCAGAACTTTCCCTTTGCGTTATTCTGTAATAATTATCAAGTATTTCTGTCAGCTGGCTATGTATATTTATAAGTATCTGATAGGTAGGATAAAGTCTGGTTTTGTCTAATTCTCTCTGACACATAAGCAACTTATTCATAAGCAGATACCGTGATTTTTCAGGGTCTTTTGCTGATGTGAAATCATTTATTGTAATTTCCATAGTTGTTAAATTAATTTACAATAATGATATCATTAAATTTAAAACTTCCGCTTCAATATAACATAACGGAAAGCAGGATTGTTTCCGAGGGCAAAGGGGGATGGTTTAACGGAACAAAGATTAGTTATAACAGTAATTTTTTAAAACTTACTATGTAATTTTAACTATGATTTTACGTTTTGTCAATGACAAGATAATGGGCAAATAGCAATTAGCTTTTCTAAAGCATTAGCCCGATCTTTTCCCAGACTTCTTGTTTTGTAGCCGAAGCAACAGTTCTTGCCTTTTCTGCTCCTTGTTTTAAAACATTAAGAACATATTGAACGTCTTTCTTCAGCTGTTCTCTTTTTTCCCTGTATGGTTTAAATGTGTCGAGGATTTTCTCAAATAAAAGTTTTTTCGCATCACCATATCCGAAACCTCCGGCTCTGTATTTTTCCGCAAGAGTCTTTTTCTCACTCTCATCTGCAAAAAGGGAGTATAACTTAAACACAGTATCGTTTTCCGGATCTTTTGGTTCTTCAAGTGGCGTTGAATCAGTTACTATCCCCATTACCTGTTTCCGTAAAGTCTTTTCGTCAGAAAACATATTTATCACATTTCCGTAGCTCTTGCTCATTTTATTTTTTCCGTCTGTACCTATAACATAGCCAAATTCTTTATGAATAAGTGGCTCCGGTAATTTAAAAACCTCTCCGTAAATACGGTTAAATTTACCTGCTATGTCTCTTGCAATTTCAACGTGCTGCTTCTGATCCCTGCCTACCGGCACAAGATCTGGTTTGTATATGAGTATATCCACAGCCATAAGCACGGGATAACCGAAAAGTCCGGCTGTTGCATCCTTTGAACCTTTTGCAACTGCATCCTTATACGCATGAGCCTGCTCGAGCATACTCACTGGTGTTACACAGTTGAGTATCCATGTAAGCTCAGAATGTTCATGGATATCGCTTTGTCTGAAGAAAACAGTTTTGTCTGGCTCCAAACCAATTGCAAGATAGTCAATTGCAAGATTAAGGATTAGTTCCCGGAGCTTCTCTGGATTTTTTATGGTAGTAAGAGCGTGAAGGTCAGCAATGAATATAAAAGTTTCTGCGTCGCTGTTCTGAATTTCAATGTGAGACTTCATTGCACCGAAATAATTACCAAGGTGAGGCAGACCACTCGGCTGAACTCCGGAAAGAATTCTTTTGCTTTTTAACTGATTCATATCTGAGGCTTACTCAAATTTCTTCTGGGCAAGAACTATGGCACCTACAATTGCAGCAAGAAGTATAAAGGTAACAAGTTCAAACGGGAATGAATATGTTGTATAGAGTTCTTTTCCGATAAACTCAGTCGTACCCATTTCTTCAGCAAGCGGGCTAAGTGTTCTGAATTTATCTGTAAAAGCAAAGAAAGTAGTTATACCTACAGTTGATAAAAACAAAAGGGCAATTATGATTGCTCCAAGTTTTTTATATGTTAAGTTCTCAACGAGTTTTGATTCGTCTTTTAAACTAAGCAACATAATTACAAAAAGGAAAAGCACCATGATTGCACCGGCATATACAAGTATCTGTATTATTGCTATAAACTCAGCTCTTAACATAAGATAAATAGCAGAAACTGAAAAGAAGTTGACAATAAGATATAAGGCACTTATGACGGGGCTTCGTCTTGTAATCATCATAATAGCAGAGCCTACAGCAATGCTGGAAAAAAGTAACACCATAATATTTTCAAAATTCCAGATCATTATGATCTATTATCCGTGTGCCCAGAGCCGGAATCGAACCGGCACCGAGGTATTACCCCGACAGGATTTTAAGTCCTGCGCGTCTACCAGTTCCGCCATCTGGGCAATTTTTACGGATTGAGTTACATAAATAATGAAATTTTAAGATTAATTCTAACCTATTTTTGAGTTACTACGTTAAGTGAGACAAATATCGTATTGGTTTTTCAGGAAATGATAAAATCTTTTATTGTTTCTATCTGAGTATCTTTGTTAATAGTCAGCACGGTTTTGGGTGAGAAATTTCTGTAAATCCAGTTAGTGATGATTTTTAAAACATCCGAATCTCCTTTGGAAAACTTCTCCGCTGCCCCTGAAAAAACGAAATCCCTGAATAAAGTTCCTTTGAAATACACATAATCTATCTTTTCAATCAGCTGGGATATGAAACTTTCATCTTTTAGATTTTCCGGATTTATTAGATAACTTGTTGCTAATTTCCCTCCCGACACAAGGAATATTTCATAACCTTTCTGCTGATCGTGATTGTAACATTTCAAGAGGCAATTTTTAAATTCGAAAACACTATTGGTAAGTTTGGTATTAAGAGTAACTTTCCTGATATCGTCAATATAGTCTCTTATAACAGCAGCTTTCTCAAAATTAAGATTCTCAGATTCAAGCATCATTTCATTCACGAGTTCATCAATGATTCCGTTTTTCCCGATGTTGTGCATGAAACGAGATACCTTCCAGACTTCATTTGCATATTCCTTTTTGCTTACAGTTTTATCACAGGGTGCAAGACATTGCCCGAACTCATAGTACATACACGGAGTTCTATTCTCTGAAACTGCAAGATGCTTCTCCCTGCATTTTCTTAATCGGAATTTCCTGTTTATTCTTTCAACTATGAAATCAGCAGTAAAAATATTTGAGAATGGGCCGAAATATTCACCTTTATCTGGAGTAATTTCCTTTACTCTTAATACTCTCGGATAATTACTTCCCCGGTCTATTTTAACAAAAGGGAAGGTTCTAAATCTCTTCATCGCTGAATTGAAACGAGGCTTATGTTTCTTAATAAGCTTACTTTCATAAATCAGGGCAGACAGTTCTGAGTTAGTAACTTCCCATGTAATTTTATAAACTGATCGGAGAAGTTTCCGGATTTTATATGAATGCGAAAGATTGTGATAGAAATAAGATGACAACCTGTCTCTTAGATTCTTTGCCTTTCCTATGTAAACAATCCCACCTCTTCTGTCATGCATAAAATATACTCCTGAACACTCTGGAACACTCCTTATATCAAATCTAAGCTTCCTGAGTCTGGAGGAAATATTCTCATCTGTATAGATCTTTCTGTACTGGAACGAAAGCAGTTCAGTTATGCTTTCCATTTCCATCTCGCTTGCAAGGTAATCAATAAAATAAATCAGAAGGGTAGCTGTTGCTTTTGCATCTTCAAGTGCACGGTGACTTTTTTCAGAATATATTTTATAATGTCTTTTAAGGGAGTTTAGAGATCGGGACTGTAAATCACTGTGGATTCTTCTTGCAAGTCTTGCAGTGCAGAGCGTAGGGAGTTTCAGATCTCTGTATCCTGAACGGATTAAAGACTGGTTTAAGAAACGGTAATCAAACCTCACGTTGTGACCGGTAAATATCACGTTTTCGCCTTCTGAGATAAAAGCCGTAACCTCACCTGCAATTTCATCAAATGTCGGTTCAGACGCTACCATTTCATTTGAAATACCTGTAAGTCTTGTTATTGAAGGCGGGATGAACTGTTTGGGATTTACAAGTCTTCTGTATTCTGATATGATTTCAAGTCCCTTTACTTTTACAACACCAATTTCGGTAATTCTGTTATTTACCGGATTCATACCAGTTGTTTCAACATCAACAACGGAGAAAGTAATATCTTCAAGGCATGTAATTTTATCTGAATTTGACCTTAGAGAAGTAAGCATAAGTTTAAATCAGGCGTGAGAATATAGTAAAATGAAATCGAAAATCATTTACCTGCTTTTTCAATATATTTCCTCAAAGTGCTGTCAAGCTCTGGCTTCTGATTTATTGCAGTCTGCCAGTCTTTCAGTGCATTTCCCTTATCAGAAGAATTAAAATATGCAAAACCTCTGTTTACATATGCATCTGTAAGAGTTGCATCAAGTTCGATGGCTTTAGTGTAATCGTTTATTGCTTCACTCCATTTACGCAGATTTGCAAATGCATAGCCCCTTGCATTGTAATTCAGTGCATTTATATGTCCCAGCTTCAGTGCCTTATCAAAGTCCTGAAGCGCGAAAAAGTACAGACCGGCATTTAAAAGCAGATAGCCTCTGTTTACAAATGCATCTGCAAGTAATGAATCAAGTTGTATTGCTTTGTCATAGTCAGACATTGCCTCAGCAAATTTTTTCAGGTTTGCATAGGCATATCCCCTTGAATTGTAATAAACAGCTCTGGGATTCAATTCAATAGCTTTTGAGAAATCGTTTATTACTTCAGAGTAGTTCTTAAGTGTCAGATATACAAATCCTCTGTTAGCATAGGCATCTTCGAAATTGTTTTTAAGTTCAATTGCAGCCGTGTAATCTCTGATGGCTTCTTCGTAACTGTTCATCAAAGCATGGATGTAACCTCTCCTGTTAAAATATAAAGGATTGTCCGGATTAATTTTCAGAGCTTTTTCATAATCTGCCTTTGCCTTGGGATATTCCTTTCTTAAAATAAATATATATCCTCTTGAGTCGTAATACCTTGCTGTATCCGGAGCCAAGTCTATTGCTTCATCAAAATCTTCAAGAGCTTTTAAGGTATCCCCTTTAGAAAAGTAAATCAGTCCGCGCTGAAAAACTGCAGTTGAATTGTTTCTGTCAAGTTCATAAGCCATAGAATATTCAGCTATTGCATCATCCAGCTTACCTTCATTCTGAGATTTAAGACCAAGAATCAAATGTTTACGGGATTCATCAGGGTTTGCTCTCCTGCAAGACGAAAACAATACTGCTATGAATAGGAAAAGAAAACAAAAGATTTTGAATTTCACCTTATATTTATTCAAAATATATTATTATTTTTGCTCAAATTAAGCTTAATATATGAACATAATAAGATATTTTCTGGCAGTAATTTTATTAATTTGTATAGCTGTAGCCTGTTCATCTGAAAAGGGAAAAAAAGATTCCGGAGAAAAAAACAAGACACAGAAAGACACAGTAACAATTCCTAAAGATCAGTATCGTGTTGAAGAATGGAACACCGGAAGTAAAAATCAGATCATAGATCTTATTCAGGGATCTGCAGAGTTTAACATAGAGCATAAGGGGTCCGGCTATTTTAAAGCTACAGTAATGTATCCGGATGGACGTATATTGGATGTTCTTGCTGACGTTAACGGTAGCTATAAAGGGAAAAAGAAAATTCAGGTACCTGAAACCCGTGCTTACGTTCTCAAGGTTGAGACTGAAGGATACTGGTCTGTTTACAGGCAATAGTAATCTTATTTAATAAAAGGTCTGATGCGGTTTATCTTTGCTCTTAGTTCCGTTTCATATGTTGGGTTTAAGATTATAGCCTGTTCCCAGTCTCTTGCAGCTTCCTTGAATTTTCTGAGAGCCAGATAAGATGTACCTCTGTTATAGTAAGCTTTAGCGAGTCTGGGATCTTTCATGGCAACGGTATCATATTCCATAACTGCAAGGT
>JAOADS010000074.1:0-9513 GCA_026417195.1 Ignavibacteria bacterium
GATGTGTATAAGAGACAGGGGCTTTCTGTTCCTGAAATAATGGACGGCCATCCGAAAGATGCTATTCCACCTTCAGGCTCTTATACATATACATTTCCTGTTCTTAACAGAGCTGGAACTTACTTCTATCACTCACATTCCCATATGTTAACTGCAAAGCAGGTCTATAAAGGCTTTGCCGGATTTTTCATAGTAACTGATCCAAATGAAAATATTTTTAATCTTCCTTCGGGGAATTACGATATACCGTTATGTATTCAGGACCGCAGAATAGCAGATATTCCAAATTTTAATTACAATCCCACTACATATGATATGCAATACGGATATCTGGGCGATACGGTATTGGTTAACGGTACCCCAGATGCATACCTTTCCGTCAGCAGAACTCTTTATCGCTTCAGACTATTGAACGGGTCGAATGCACGGGTTTACAGGATAGCTTTTTCCGATAACAGATCTTTCCATATCATAGCCACAGACGGAGGACTGAAAGATCAGCCTGTTACAGCAACTGAGTTCAAGCTTTCTCCGGGGGAGAGGGTCGAAATTCTCTTTGACTTTTCTGCTTACAATATAGGACAGAGTGTGAAACTTGTTTCACTGCCATATACACATTCGGGTACATTACCATATAAGCAGGGAATAGCTCTAGATATAATAAGGTTTGATGTTGTAAACAATAATTCGTCCGGTGGCGTTGTACCTTCTGCATTTAATCCCATCAATTATTACGACATCAATTCAGTTTCTCATGTGAGAAATTTCACTTTAAGTATGGTGAGTAATCACCCGATGCACAGGATAAACGGATTAACCTTTGATATAAACAGGATTGACTGGGAAGTGCCTCTGGAAAGACTTGAAGAATGGAAAATAATAAACACAACAGCTGATTTTCATCCTATGCACTCACATGAAGTTCAGTTTCAGGTTTACTCAAGAAACGGGAACACAAACCTTCCGCCAAATGACAGGGGCTGGAAAGATACAGTGCTTGTGAATCCGGGCGAAACAGTTAGAACTCTTGTGAAATTCACAGGCTACAAAGGCATTTACTTATATCACTGTCATAATCTTGAACATGAAGATGATGGCATGATGCTTAATTTCAGGGTAATTGACCCTATAGGTATCAAACAGATCAGTTCAGTTGTCCCTTCTGAATTTAAATTATATCAGAATTACCCTAATCCTTTTAATCCGGTTACAAATATTAGGTTTAAAATTCCTTTAAGTTCTGAAGTGACCCTTAAGATTTACAATTCAGCTGGAAAAGAGCTTGACGAAGTTTTCAGAGGTGTTTTAAGAGCCGGAGAGTATGAAGCTAAATGGAATGCTTCGCGTTTTCACGGCGGAGTTTATTTTGCAAAGTTCAGTTCGGGGAAATATGTTGGTTCGCTGAAGATGATACTGGTTAAGTAGCTAGAATAAATAACTCTAAAATGCTTCTTCATCATAGTCCAGGAGATCTTTATCATTATACTTATTATTTTTTCCTGTTTTTCTTTTTTTGATTTTCTTTTTAATGTTTTCTGATTCAGTCAGTAGTTTTCTATAGCTGTTAAGCCGTTCAGGTGACAGAATGCCCTCTCTTATAGCTTCTTTTACGGCACAGCCTGGTTCCGTTTCATGTTTACAGTCATTGAATTTACAGTCTTTGGAAATTTTTTCTATATCTTCAAATGTTTCACTGATTCCTACATCAATATCCCATAACTGAATTTCCCTCAGGCCCGGTGTGTCAATTATCAACCCGCCTGAAGGTAACGGTAAAAGTTCTCTGTAAGTAGTTGCGTGAGTACCCTTCTTTGTCTGATAACTAATTTCTCCGGTTTTCATTTTCTCTTTTCCAAGCAGGGCATTTATAAGTGTAGATTTACCTACTCCGGAAGACCCTACAACAGCTATTGTATTATTTACTTTGAAATATTTCAATAATTCATCTAATCCCTTTTTTTGTTTAGCACTGACAACATTTATATCGACATCTTTAAAATTTAACTTCAGTAGTTTTACTGTTTCGTTATAATTTTCTACCAGGTCAGATTTATTCAGTATTATAACTGGATTGATTTCATTGTCTTTTGCGATTGCAAGATATCGTTCAATTCTTCTTGGATTTAATTCTCCAGCAAGCGAACTAACGATGAAAATCCTGTCTATGTTAGATGCTATTACCTGTTCTTCTGTAACGTATCCGGCTTTTTTTCTTGAAAACTTTGTTTTACGGGGCAGGATTTTTCTGATTAAACAGTTGTTTTCGTCAATTACTTCAATTTCGCACCAGTCACCAACGACAGGGTGCAGATTCTGTTCGGAGTTATAAAATATTTTACCGGATTTTACAGCTGTTAATTCACCATATTCTGAATACAGTTCATAATACTTTCTGTGTTCTTTAAATATACGTCCGGCTGTAAAGGGCTCCGTAAGATGTTTTTCAAAAAAGCTGTCCCAACCGTATGTTATTAAATTTTTATATTTCACCTTCTGCCTGCTCTCCGATAACGGATTTTTCCATTTCTTCAATTAACTGTCTTGTATAAAGTCTGTAATATATACCTTTTTTTGAAATAAGTTCTTTATGACTCCCATCTTCCATGATTTCACCGTTATCAATAACTATTATTCTATCGCAGTTCCTAACTGTCGAAAGGCGATGAGCTATTATGATTGAAGTTCTACCCATCATCAGGCTTTTAATTCCACTTTGTATTTTCTGCTCTGTAACTGTGTCAACAGATGAAGTTGCTTCGTCCATAATGAATATTCTGGGGTTTGAGATTACAGCCCTTGCAAATGAGATGAGTTGTTTTTGTCCTATAGAAAGCTTTTCTCCTCCTTCTCCTACCTGTTCATCAAGTTTGGGGATTAATTCTTCAGCTGATACACTCATCAGTGAGTTTAATATCTCTTTTTCAGTAGCATCTGTTCTGCCATATAATATATTTTCTCTTATTGTTCCTGAAAATAAATGAGGTGTCTGAAGAACAACTCCGATCTGACTTCTCAAACTTTTTATTGTTCTGGTTTTGTAATCAATTCCATCTATCAGGATAGTGCCTCCAGTTGGTTCATAGAATCTGCAGATAAGATTTATAATGGTTGATTTCCCGCCTCCGGTTTCTCCCACAAGGGCTACCGAAGTTCCAGCTTCTATGGACAGATTTAAGTTTGTCAGAACGGGTTTTTCTTTCTGATAGCTGAATGAAACATTTCTGAATTCAATATCACCTTTTATTGTCCCGAAATCTTCAGCATCGGGTAAATCTGTTACAGACGGAGTTGTGTCAAGAAGAGAAAAAATTCTTTCTCCGGCTGAAATGCTGTTCTGTGCCTGAGAATAAAATCTTGAAATGTCAAGTATAGGTTCAAAGATCATAGTTGCATATCCGAAAAATGCAGCAAGTGTTCCAACGGTGATTTCCGGCGGGACCGATATAGCCATCAAACCTCCGTAGTAGATTACAAATGCTGCGGCTGTTGAACCACCAAATATTATAAGAGGCATGAAAACTGCCTGATAGAATGCTGCCCTGTAGGAAGATACCCTCATTTTTTCACTTAATTTTGTAAAGTCTTTGCTGACTCTTTCTTCCTGAACGAGACTTTTATTGACTTCTATTCCGCTTATATGTTCACTGAAACTTGCTGTGATTTCACTGTTATACTTTCTGGACTCTCTTGAGTATTTAAGTATGAGCATTCTTAATTTAAAAGAAACAATCATTAAAATGGGTATAACGGAAGTTACTATAAGAGCAAGTTTCCAGTTATAGATGAACATTGCGGTAACACAGAAAATTATCATGCCTATACCCCATATAGCTTCAATCATACCCCATGAAATCAGTTCCGTTACTTTAACAGAGTCAGAAGATATTCTCGTGAGAAGCCAGCCTGTTGCTGATTTATCGTAAAATGAAAACGACAGTTGCTGAAGTTTGGTAAACAGCTGATGCCTTATATCATACATAACGTATTCCTGTATCCTGCCTCCGAACCTGATAAAGAAGTAAACCCCCAGTGATAGGAGCAATCCCAGTATAATAAAAATCATACCGTACATTCTGAGACCTTCGTAGTTGGCATGAGGTTCAGCAGATGTTTTAAGAGATTCAGCATACGGCACTATCACTTTGTCAATCAGATTTAACCAGACCAGCGGATAGACTGCTTCTACCAATGCAACAAGCAATACAAAAAATATAAAACCAGTAACCCATACGGGATATCTGAAACTGTATTTTATTAAACGTTTCAGAAATGGGTATAATGATCCTTTTGTTGTGAATTCTATTTCTGAAGGTTTTTTCATTTAACGGGCTATATTCTTAATCCTTATAAGGGTCATATACATCTTCTCCAGCCATTGCAACTCCAAGCGGTTTGAGTCTGTGTACTACTTTTACTGTCCCTTCATGATAACGGATTACCTCGTCCAGATCCTTATAAACTTCAGGCGCTTCATCAGCACCTCCGCCTCTTAGTTCAATGCCTTTTTTCTTTAATTCCTCCTTAACTTTGTTAAAATTAACAAGTCCTCTGCTTACTGAAACCAGTCTTCCCCTTTTCCATTTCCTTCTGCCTGCAGCCTGTGTCCTTGACATGATCCTTCCCGCACCGTGAACCGTTGAATAAAGAGATTTACGGGATTTTTCCGAGTCAATACCTTCTATGATGTATGAGTTGCTACCCATAGTGGATCCAATGAAAGATTTTTGTCCCGGGAATGCCGGTGTGCAGCCTTTGCGGACCACCCAGTATTTTTCCCCGAAGTGTTCCTCCAGCCAGGCAAAATTATGATGATTGTGTACTTCATAAATACTTTTTGCACCAAGTATTTCCAATACTTTATTTACAACTATGTCTCTTCCTGCATATGCATAGTTTCCTGCAAGCTGCATAGCTTGGATATAATCCTGCCCTAAATCTGAATTAATATTTATTAAAGTTGGAGGTGAGTCCATACTGTTTGCGTTTTTAGGTTTGTCATCAAATTCTAGTCCCTGAGCCAGAGCCAGAAAACCCATAGCAGTTCTGTGACCGAAACCCCTTGATCCGAAATGAACACCTATCCATAGATTTCCTTCTTCATCCTCAAATAAATCAACGTAATGATTTCCGCTGCCAACTGTACCTAGCTGCTCAGATGCTAACTTTAACATTTTTTTCTGTGGTTTGAAATCAGTTGATGCGATCTCATCCAGTACGGGATGATCAACCGGTTCGTTATTGATTCTCCCTATTCCGAAACTTATTCTTCTAGTTATTTCGTCCATTACCTTTGCTATGTCCACATCTTTGGCTATAAGATTGGTTTTTACTGCCTTATTACCACATGCTATGTCAAAACCAACACCTGAAGGACTTATGTAATTTTTATAGGCAACTGCACCTCCGATCGGCATACTGTAACCCACGTGATGGTCTGCGCACAGAACTGCATAGTCTGCATTTACAGAGCATCTGTAAATCTGTTCAACTGCTTTTTTGTCTGCTTCGCCGTAAACTATTACTTCAGATTTCATTTACACAAGCCTTAGATTTATGATTTTTTTGTCTGATAGTTTTATTTCATCTTCAACGGAGATTTGTATCTCATATATTTTTTTATAAAATCCATCTGTTGATATTAGTTCTTCATGTGTTCCTGAAGATGTAACTTTTCCGTTTTCAAGAATTATTATTTTATCACATCCTTTGACTGATGTTATTCTATGAGCTATGACAATTAACGTTTTGTTTCTTACAACATCAGATAGTTTCTTTTTTATTTCAGATTCAGTTTCAGTATCAACTGATGATGTTGAGTCATCGAATACAATTATATCAGGGTTTTTTATAACTGTTCTTGCAATTGTTACCCTTTGCTTTTGTCCGCCAGACAAGGTAACTCCTTTTTCACCTACTAAAGATTCATAACCTTTAGGGAAGGAGTTTGTTATCACATGGTCAACGTGAGCTATTTTTGCAGATTCGGTTATTTCTTCAATATGTGTGTCTGGTTTTGAATATGCAATATTCTCTTTAATAGTTGTGGAGAAAAGATATGGTTTCTGTAATGTTACTCCTATTTTACTTCTGATGAAAGATAAAGGATATTTCCTTATGTCAACACCATCTATTAATATTTCTCCGCGCTCGGGTTCGTAGAATCTCATTAGCAGAGATATTATGGTTGATTTCCCTGATCCGGTTGGACCAAGTATAGCTACTTTTTGCCCTGCCTTAATGTGGAATGATGTGCCGTTAAGAACATACTTTCCGGAACCAGGATATTTAAAGTAAACATTTTTAAAAACTATATCGCCTTTTAGCTGCATATTCTTTATGTTAAAGGCTGAATTTTTTTCCTCATCTTCCTCAAGTATGGAATAAATTCTTTCAATTGCTGCGCCAGTCATACCTGTTTCACTTACCAACTGAGCCAGTCTTCTCATAGGCCAGGTAACGAATGAGGAATATGTAAAGAAAGCTGTATATTCACCTACGGTTATTTGATTACTGAACACAAAATAGCCGCCTATGATGATAGAAATTGCAAGCTGCAGATAAACTATTACGTCTGAGCCGGGCCAGTAAATTGAATGTAGTTTTAGTAGTTTTATTCCCCATTCGCGTTTGGTTTCATTTTGTTTCCTGAATCTTTCTATTTCATATTCTTCTCGGACAAATGCCTTTACAACTCTAATTCCGGAAAGGTTCTCCTGAACGAAAGATGTCAGTTTGTCCTGTTCAGCCTCATGTTTTGTCCATATTTCCTTTTCTTTTTTATAGAAAAAATATGAACATATAAGCATTACAGGGAAAAAAGATATTGTGATAAATGCATATGCTGGATTTATAATGAACATCATAATAAAAGCACCAATAAAAACAGCACTGAGACGTATGGTTTCAGTAACCTGCATGGTTGCAAATTTACGGATTGTTTCCACATCACCTGTGCATCTTTGAATCAGCTCGCCTGTCGGGGTTTTACTGAAATACTCCATCGGCATATATTGTATATGTCGAAACAAACGGTCTCTTAAATGCTTCATAGCTTTTTCCGTTGCTGAAGCGGAGAGAGTGCTTGAGCTTAGCATAGTTAGTCCTCTGAATAATGCTATGCTTAAGAAAACAATTCCTAAAATTAACAGCACAATGTGTCTGTTTTCATTATTAAAATCAGCTATAAAGG
The DNA here is from genome assembly GCA_026417195.1 of Ignavibacteria bacterium. Lineage (GTDB taxonomy): Bacteria > Bacteroidota > Ignavibacteria > Tepidaquicellales > OLB5 > JAOADS01. The sequence goes on from JAOADS010000074.1 coordinate 7,190, forward strand.
AGTAAATCAGAATTGATAAACTATCTTGTTTGTCTGGCTCTAACTTTCCACCTGATATAAAAACGTAAATAATTTTATCAACTGTAACCTGCAGCACCTTTGGCTCCAAAAGTCTGAAACAGACAGAAATAATAAGTAAAAGTCCGGCAGTGATATATCTGTACTTCCATTCTCCGAGTATTTCAAACAGTTTTACTAAATTTTTCATTCTATATCCCTACAAAAAAAAACCGCAGACCCCCGTAGTCTGCGGCGTTATAATTTTGTTATAATTTAACCTTACTCTTCCAACATCTGTGTATAAATTGCCGACAGACAATGGTTCCCTGTATTTAACTTGCTATATTCTATTGTTATGTGTGTATGTATGTCTAAGCTTTTAACCATCAGATGTTCGTTTTTAGTTAATTGTTTACAAAAATAACCATTATTAATTAAAGTTTCAAATTATGGTATTGTAAACAAATTGTAGAAAATAAAAAAGAGTCCTTTAACGGACTCTTTGATTAATTTTTTTATAAAAAGTATGAAAGTTTTTTTACTTCGCGTAAACCATTTTGCGGACTTCAACTTTATCAGCTGTTTTTATCCTGTAGAAATAAACGCCGCTCGGAAGTCCGGATGCATTGAATGTTATTGAATATTCACCTGCAGGAAGACTTTCGTCAACAAGGGTCTGTACTTCTCTTCCTAATCTGTCATAAACTGTAATCTTTACACTTGAAGGTGATTTAAGCGTATAGGTTATTTTAGTTTCTGGATTAAACGGATTGGGATAATTCCTGGAGTTAAAGTATGATTCCTCTGTTCCGGTTTCGGTTTGTGCAGCTTCCTGTTTAAGTTCTTTATTTAACCTTTCGGTTATCATTGCTATACCTGTTTCAATATTTCCCGCTTCAAAGTTTTTGCCAGCCTGATATGAAAGCTGAATACCAATAGCCTCATTTTCCAGTATAGAGAAATCATCTTCTTTGGAAGGTGAAATTATTTTAAACTCACTCTGATTAATATTAAAATGTATCTCCTTCCATCCTGAGAAATTCAGAGATACAGGTTTGGATTCAAGTCTGGCATCAACAGATTCTTCATATTTTGCGTCATTATTTTTATCAAATAATATCTGAACTGTTACAGACATATCGTTATTTATCCCCTGAAGCATAACAGAAAGTATATTGTCTTCTACAAGCTGAATTTTAGTTTCTTTTCTTATTATACCGGTAAATGAATTAGGAGTCACTGGAGAGAGTGATGTTATTATCCCGTATCCGTTTTCGAGGTTATCTTCTTTATGGGAATATTTCATTGAAAGATTTCCGCCCCAATACCATCCGGTTAATTTGTGATCTCCGAAACTATCTATTATATAATGATTTTGTGAAAGTAAACTTGATGCAGTAATAAGAATAAAAATAACAGTAAACAAAAACCTTGTAATGATTTTGCTCATCATTTATAACGTTACCCCCTTTTTTAAAGATTTAATAAATAAACTACTTTACAAGGGTCATCCTCTTTACCGAGGAATAATCTCCGACCTGCAGTTTATAGAGGTAAATACCTGCCGGTAGTTCGGAAGCATCAAATGATACTTCATAATAACCGGCTTTCTGAAAACCGTCAACCAGAACGGCAACTGACTGCCCGACAAGGTTGAAAACAGTAAGCTTTACGTTACCGTCAGTTTTCAGGGTATATGAAAGTATTGTAGAAGGATTAAATGGATTGGGATAATTCTGATTGAGTGTGAATCTGTCAGGATTACCCTTTGAATCCATTACATCTCCTTTATTATCGGCACTTACCTTTGAAATGCCGAACACAAAGAAGAAAGTAATTATAATTAATAACTTCAGGTTCATAATTAAATTAATCCTCTATAAACTTTACAAAAATATAAATAAATGGATTTAAAGTCAATACAGCCATTAAATAATGTTAACGTACTTAAATTAATCTAAAAAGTTACCTTAAACCAAAATTGGTAAATTATTTCTGGTATTCTTTGAGAAAACTTTCAAACAGGACTTTATGGCTTTCTTCATCAGCTAATAATCTTACGGCTAAATCCTGAGTAACATAGTCCTTACCTTCAGTAAGCTTTATGATCTTATTATATTGTTTTATAGCTGCTTCTTCTGCCAATATTACCCCTTTTATTACACTTATTACATCTGTAGAATCATCCGGTGGTTGAAGATAAGTTTGCTCAGCAATGAATTTTTCAGATCCAGGTATTCTGCCTCCTAATTCTTTAATTCTTTTTGCAAGCTGACTGGCATGCAGAAGTTCTTCCTGTATATCTGCTGAAAGTGATTTTTTTA
>JAOADS010000074.1:9523-9841 GCA_026417195.1 Ignavibacteria bacterium
TCAAGATCTACAGAACACGCAAGATAATTCATAACCGTTTCGAGTTCCATATTGTACGAAACTATTAATTCTTTTATGATTTTGTCTTTTTCTATCATTTTATTAATTTTAATTCTTTTAATACTTCTTTAAGTTTGCTCTTGTTACTGTTGCTCATTTTTGTCATAGGGAGTCTGAAATTATCCTCAATCTTTCCCATCAAGGCTAGAGCCGTTTTCACAGGTATAGGATTGGATTCAATAAAATTTGCTTTCATCAGGTTAAATAACCTATAATGGATTTTAAGAGCTTCGGGGATTTTACCTTTAAGGGCTAACC
>JAOADS010000075.1 GCA_026417195.1 Ignavibacteria bacterium
CCGCTTAAGATACTTATACCTATGGCATCTGCATCTTCCTGTAAGGCAGCCTCAACTATACTTTCAGGTGTTTGTCTTAATCCAAGATAAATCACCTCAAAACCTGCATCTCTGAATGCTGATGCAATGACTTTAGCACCCCTGTCGTGACCATCAAGGCCAGCCTTTGCTATTATTACTCTGATTTTTCTTTCCATTTCTCTTATTCTGTGATATTATCCGATAATTTCCTATGAGTTATTTTCTGGTAAGCAAATACGGCAAATATTCCCACAACAACTGCAAACCATAAAGTAGCTGTACGTATAATTAAAGTTGAAGCTACAGCAACACTTTTAGGCAAAGAAACTAACATAAGTAATCCGGTCATACTCGCATCTGTAACTCCTAACCCGCCGGGAAGCATAGTTGCAGCACCTGCAAGTGTTGAAAATCCATATACGAAAGTAGCTACAAAAATATTAATATGTATGAAGTTTTCAATTCCAAAACTGTTCACAATAAGCCAGAAACTTAAACATTCAAAAGCCCAGGCTATTAAGCTTAAAAAAACAGTAACCAGCAGTTCCTTAAACCTTACCATCTGATAAATGCTGTCATATGCTAAATGTAATCTTGTGGAAAACCTTGATAGAAATTTTATCCTTTCTAACAGACCTAATATACTATGAGATATTTTCGGAGAACTGATAATAAGAATTAACGATATAAAAAAAATCCCAAATCCAACTATTAATTCTGTGCCGTAACCTAACATAAGACCACCTGTAATACTGAGTAAAACCAGCGATAAAAAATCAGTAATTCTCTCTGCTAAAACTATCGGAGCACTTTTGCTTATAGGTGTTCCGTTATACTCTTTTAGCAAATACGATTTGAAAACTTCTCCAACCTTACCCGGCGTAACACTCATAATAAATGAAGAAAGAAAAATTATAAAACTCATTTTCCTGTTAATAACTATGCCCAGAACATTAGTATAGTATTCCCACTTGAAAAACCTTGCTATATAGTTACAAAAAGAAAGTAACAGAATTATCGGAAATATATACCAGCTATATGATGCAAATGCCTCTTTCAAATCTTCTAAACTTGCAAAAATAGACAAACCGAGAAAAACCAGAGCTCCGAAAATTACTGAATAAATTATTTTCCGTTTATACTTTGAAAACATTTACAGATCCAGTAGTTTCTTCAGTTCAGAATATGTTCTGCTTACCGGCAATCCGACAACATTAAAGTAATCACCTGTAATTTTTTCAACAAAAGTAGCACCGAAATCGTCCTGAATACCGTATGCTCCAGCTTTATCCATTGGGGAACCTGAATCTATATAAGAGGTGATATCTCTTTCTTCCAGTTTCCTGAATCTAACCCTTGTTACTTCATAAAATAAACTCATACATTTACTCTCACTGTAAATAGCCACACCGGTGTAAACTTTATGTTCTTTGTTACTTAATTGTTTCAGGATCATAAAAGCCTCTTCCTTAGAAGAGGGCTTGACAAAAATCTTATTATTCATTGATACCACAGTATCTGCACCTATCACCAATCCTTTATATGTTTGCGAAGCTTTCATAGCTTTAAGCTTAGCCAGGTTCATTACAACAGAGGAAATTCTCCGGATATTATGTGGTATGTCTTCATTTATTTTTTGAGGTTTAACAATTAGCTTCAGTCCAAGATGACGGCATATTAAACGCATCAGGATCTTCCTTCTTGGTGAACGAGATGCCAATATGATACTTCTGGATTTTATTTTACTTAAAAATTACTTAAAGAGTGGTAAAATTATTGCAGTAAGATGGGATTTAGTTAATTAATTTCACAAACTTAAATATTTTTTAAGAAATTTGGAAGTCTATTTATTATTTCATCACTGTTTAGCTTTTCCCTTTGTCCATTTTTACGAAACTTCACCTCAATTTCATTATTCTGAAGGTTTTTTTCGCTAACTATAATATGCAAGGGAATACCTATAAGATCTGCATCTTTGAATTTTACTCCCGGGGAAACATCTTCCCTGTCATCATAGAGAACTTCGTAACCACCAGACAGTAACTCTGAATAGACCCTGTCAGACTCAGCTTTGACCTTTTCGGAACGTGGATTGACAGAAATCAGATTTATCAGAAAAGGTGAAATTTCTCCGCTCCATGTTATGCCATCTTTATCATGATTTTGCTCTATGAAAGCTGCCGCAATTCTTTCAATTCCGATACCGTAACTTCCCATTATAAGCGGATGCTGCTCTCCTTTTTCATCAAGGAAATATGCTCCCAGTCTTTCAGCAAATACAGTTCCGAGTTTAAAGATATGACCTACTTCTATTGCCCTGGATTCACGTAATGTGGATTTTCCGTCAATTGTTTTTTCTCCATGCTTAACGACCCTTATATCTTCATATCTTATACCATCGACGTCTCTTTTCAAATCGATATTCCTGATATGATAATCGTTTTCATTTGCACCGCTTATAAGTTCATCTGCATCCTTAAGTCTTATGTCTGCAGTTATAATAACGTCAGATGACTTTAGACCTAAAGGGCCTATTGAACCGGCATCTGCCCCCGTGATTGACTTTAACTCGTCTGGATGAGCTGGCCTGATGTTAGGAAAAATATTAAAAAGCTTTGCTTCATTAACTTCATCATCTCCGCAAACAAGTGTAAGAACATATTTTTCTTTCTCAGCTTCACCTGAGGGAGGTACTACAAACATTCTTGACTTTGCTAACCTTGACTTATCAGTTATCCCCAGAAATTCTGCTAATTCTTCAATTGATTTAACGCCCGGAGTATGGAATTTTTCATGCATTAGGTTACTTCCAACTCTTGCAACATGTACAGATTCTGATACAGCAACTTCTATGTTTGCAGCATAACTTCCATCCTCAGAAATCATAACCATATCTTCACCAAACTGAGATTCAACCATAAACTCCTCAGATTCATTTCCTCCCATTCCTCCGTTAAAGGCTGTTACTGAAAAAAATTTCAAACCACACCTTGTAAAAATTCTTATGTATGCCTCCCGTTGCAGGTTATAGGAACGATCCAGTCCTTCCCATGACGAATCAAATGAATAGGCATCCTTCATTGTAAATTGTCTGGCTCTCAATACTCCGCCTCTTGGTCTTGGTTCATTTCTGAATTTCGTTTGTATCTGATACCACATCTGAGGTAGATTCCTGTATGAAACAAGGCTTGGCTTTGCAATTGAGGTAAAAACTTCCTCATGTGTAGGTGCAAGGACAAGTTCTCTGTTTTTTATTCTGAAAATATCATCACCGTAAAAATCAAGTCTTCCGCTTTCCTGCCAAAGCTCATTTGGAGAAAGTGCAGGCAGAAGAAATTCATTGCAACCTATTCTGTTCATTTCTTCTCTAACAATTCCCTCTATCTTCCTGAATACTCTTAATCCCAAAGGCAAGTATGAATAAACACCGGCCGTGAGCTGTTTGATCATACCGGCCCTCAACATAAGAACATGTGAGGGAATTACAGCATCAGATGGAGTTTCCTTCAGTGTAGGTATGAAAAAATTACTTAATTTCATCAAACAAATATAGAATTACTTCATTTCCCGTTCAATGTTATAAATCAGGGTTTAGTAATACAATTTGTAAATCAGTCTGACATTAATGCCTTGTTCCGGATATATTGATTTTATCCTTGAAAGGTGATTTCTGTATATACGATTTGTCAGGTTATCTATGTTAAGGGAAATATTATGTATAATCTTACCTGTATAGAACGAATACTGTGAGAACAGGTTTGTTGTTAAATAACCAGCCGTAGAGCTTTCAGAATCGTCAACTCTTTTCTGAGATGATACTGCTTCAAATGATATACCGATTAAATAATTATTAAGGCTATATCCGGTAGTAATATTAATTCTCCCCGGAGGCATCTGAGGAAGAGGCCCGTAATTTATAATATCCCCGAAAGATAAATTAAACATACCATTCAGAAAGAAATTATCTGTAATTTTAATTTCTGAATGGGCTTCCAAACCGTAAATTCTGGCTTTTACCCCCTGTGTCTGATAAACAGGTAGTAATGTAGCGTAATTTATCATTCCGGTATTTCTGTGAATAATGTAATAAGGCAGATAGTTATAAAATACGCTTAACATGGAATAAAACTTTCCAGACTTATAATTTACAAAAGCTTCACTTCCGTATCCTCTTTCATATTCAAGATCTGGCTTTCCTATTTCATACGAATACGCAGCAAGGTGAGGACCGTCTGAATATAGTTCTTCTATTGTAGGTACACGGGAAAAATGACTTAATATAAACCCTGCGTTAAATCCCTTACTGATTTTCCTTACACCTGATATTGAAAGTGAAAACGTATTGAAAATCCTGGTGTATATGGTGTCAAGATTAACAAACTCTATCACCTTTTCAGGTTTTATTTTATTATAATCATATCTGATTGCAAATCCAAACTGCCATTTCATCAGATTTATTTCCTCATTTATGTAAAAAGCAAGATTCTTCGAAATCGACGGAGGACTAAATACGAATCCACCTATGTTAAAATTTCTCAGCTCACCGGACATTCCGATAATTCCTTTGCTTAAAGGACTTAATTTATTATGAAATAAATTAACATAACCAAGCCAGTTTATAACCTTAAATTCTGCACCTATTATATCATTTTTTTCAAACTCAGTATGTCTGTAATATACCCTTGAAAATTCAGCATCAATGTGATCCAGAAGAGTAAAATGAAAATTATAATGAAGTTTGAAATTATACTGTCTTCGCAGCATTTCTATCTTCACCCCTTCTGGATGAGCACCTACAAAACCTCCCGGTATTCCATATGCAGTATTAAACTCCCTTAATGATAGCCCCGTAAATCCCCAGTTGTTTATAAAACTTAAGCCGGTGCTGAAGTTATATGTTTCAGAAAAAGAGTTCTTCAATTTACCTTCCGGTGTTGACTGGTCAGAGGTTTTCCTGTAAGTCCCTTCTCCGCGTAATGCAAATTTAGAATAAGGTATCTCCGCCACAGTTGAAAAAAGAAATCCTTTATTAGAAGATTCACCGAAAAAACCGGATTTTACTGTTAATCCGGAAGGAAGATTCTGCGGGATTTCATTTCTTACAACATTTATCACGCCTCCTATAGTGACAGGTGATTTGATGACTGATTCAGGTCCCCGCAGTATCTCCACTCTTTCAATTGTAAACGGCTCGACAGTAACAGAGTGATCGGGCGAAGTCGAGGATAAGTCTGCAGTTTTAATACCGTCTTCTGATAAAATTATCCTGTCTCCGGAAAGACCTCTGAAAACAGGTCTGGAAGGTGCAGGTCCCATAGATCTGATTGATATACCAGCTTCACTTTTCAAAGTCATTGCTAAGGTTTGTCCCAAACTCTTCTGAAGTTCCTTATCCTTAAGTGTGTATGAAAGTTCCAGCATATTTTCAAATTCAGTCTTGGGGTGATCATCTGTAACGACAATAACAGGTGTTCTGTATCCGGTAAAAAACATATTAATCAGTAAATTTATAACGGTATCATTAAGATTTACCTTAAGAGTTAAAGGTTTGTATAAAGGCAAAGAAAACTGTAAATTATAAATCCCATATTCAATGTTTTCAAAAATAAATTTGCCTTCCTCATCAGTGAACACCTCAAGTTTCTTTTCCGGAATAATAACACGAACACCCCGAAGTGGCTCTGATGACTCTCCGTCCAATACAACTCCCTTTACTGTTCCTCCAGCGATAAGATTAAAAAACATACCTCCTATAATCAACAGGAGGTATGTTTTAAATAGTTTTATCATCACGGAATCACTCTTATTCTTATGGGCAGTGTTGTAAAATCAGAATGTCCCTGATGAAGAACCTTAATGGTGAGAGTGGTTTCACCAACAGATAAGCCTGCTATATGAAATGCCCAGAGTTCATCACTGTATGCACTTGCTACTGAAGTGTTTCCAACTTCAAGACCCAGTGAATAGCCAGACATCGGAGGCTGAACCTCATTTCTGTTAACATCAAGGAACCTGATATCCAGATGAGCTGAGGTATCGTTCACTGCTACAAATAAAGAGTCTTTACCTAAAAGAAAGTTTCCGTTATGATAATATACAAGCGTATCAGGTAAACCCTCAGGCTGAATATATAGACCTCTTGGCTGAAAATGAACACCGGGCGATATTATATTGTCTTCCCCACAGGAAGTAAGAAATATTGCAAATAACAGAAAAATAAGATAAGCAGTATGTAACTGCCTTATACGAGCAGACATGATAATTCCTTTCTTTTAAAATTTTTTTGATTAAGTCCGGAAAGAAATTATACTGCGGGAGGTGCTCTTGGAGAATTTAGCTCAGTTAATGAAAATAATAAACTGAAGACTGAAAAGTCTGTTAATCTGTAAATTGTAAGAGGGAAATAAAAAGAGAAATCATTTACCGTTATGACTGACTTAGCAGAAGAATTAACAAGTACACAGATAATACATTGTTTCTCCCCGGAATCATCGTGATGATGATACAGTAAAGATGAATTAAGGGAAATAAGGGAAGTGATTAAACAAGCTGTTATTATTTTAGATAAAACCTTCTTCAAAGTAAACTTAAAATGCCTTTATTTAATAAATCATACAAGGGTAAATTCCCGGTAGACCGAATAATCAGGATTTAAGTTCCCCAAGCCTTAGTTTAAGTTTATCAAGTTTTTCCTTCTGATCTGCGAGTTTTTTTCTCTCAGATTCAACTATATGATGAGGTGCTCTGGTAATAAAATTCTCGTTCTGAAGTTTCCTCTCCAGCTTTCTTACAAAATCTGTTAGATCTGATATCTCAGACTCTAGCCTGTCTTTCTCAATGGCTGAATCAAAATTAACCGGTTTCTCCAGATATATTTCAAAATCACCTGTTATGGAAACGAACCAGCCTGAAGGTTTTCTGAAATCAGAGGTAAATTCAACTGAATAAATTTTTACAAGGTTTTTTATCAAACTTTCAGAAGATTTCAGAAATTCCAGATCTAAGGGTGATTTACAGAATATTAATGCATTTCCTTCCCCGCTTTTGTATGAGGCTTCCTTTTTCATTCTCCGTAATTCAGATACTACAAGCTGAAGTCTGGTGAAAACTGCCTCCGTCTGATTCAAAACTTTCATTTGATCAGCCTCAGGAATCGGTGAAATGCATATCAGTTTCTCATCTGTGTCCTTTCTGAAATATTTCCAGAGTTCCTCTGTGATGAAAGGCATAACCGGATGGAGGAGCTTTAAAACATTTTTAAATATTTCTGATGCGAAATTGTAAATTTCAGCTGCTTGATCAGGGTCCCTGATTGCCCGTATCTTCACAATCTCAATATACCAGTCACAGAAATCCCCCCATATAAAATCATACAATCCTTTAGAAGCTTCATTTATTCTGTAGTTCTCAAGAGCTCTGAAATAATCAATACATGTGGAATTAAACCTGCTTACTATCCATTCATCAGATATATCAGGCTTAAATTCTTTATGATCAGAAATCTCTTTCTTATTAATCAATAAAAATCTTGCAGCATTCCATATCTTATTTGCAAAATTTCTTCCTATTTCACATTTATCTGCTGAGAAATATACATCAGTCCCCTGCGGAGCGAGATAAACCAGAGTAAACCTTAAGGCATCAGCACCGAATTTATCAATAACGTCAATTACGTCCGGAGAATTACCGAGGGACTTACTTAATTTCCTTCCTTTATCATCTCTTATTATGTTATGGAAATAAACATCTCTGAAAGGAACTTTACCTGTAAACTCAATTGATGCCATTATCATTCTGGCAACCCAGAAAAATATAATGTCCGGACCGGTTGAAAGTAAATCAGTAGGAAAATATCTTTTGAAATCATTTGTCTCATCAGGCCAGCCTAATGTGGAAAAAGGCCAGAGCCATGATGAAAACCATGTATCCAGAACATCCGGATCCTGTTCCCAGTTCTCCAAATCAGAAGGAGGCTCAGTATCACAATAGATATCACCAGTTGACCTGTGATACCAAACCGGAATCTGATGACCCCACCACAACTGACGAGAAATACACCAGTCTTTTATATTCCTCATCCAGTGTTCATATGTTTTAATCCATCTCTCTGGATGAAATCTGACCTCACCAGACAAAACTGCATTTAGCGCCGGCTCAGAAAGTTCCTTCATTTTAACAAACCACTGATCAGATAAATAAGGCTCTATCTGACTTCCTCCCCTTTCACTGAAACCTACGTTGTGAACATAATCTTCAACCTTTTCAAGCAAACCGGATGTTTCTAATTCTTTTACTATCACTTCCCTTGCCTCAAACCTGTCTAAACCGGAAAACCTTCCTGCTTCACTGTTCATTTTACCTGAGTGATCTATTACCTGAACAGTTTCCAAATTATACTTCTGACCAAGTTCGAAATCGTTTGCATCATGAGCCGGAGTTACCTTAAGTGCACCGGTACCGAATTCCATATCAACATATTCATCTGCTATTATCGGAATAGTTCTATGCATAAGAGGAAGTAATACCTTCCTCCCAATAAAATTTCCGTACCTTTCGTCATTTGGATTAACTGCAACAGCTGTATCTCCCAGCATAGTTTCCGGCCTGGTCGTAGCAATAACTATATGTTCCTGCTCATTACCGACAACAGGATATTTTATATAGTAAAGCTTTCCTTTCTTTTCTTTGTAGATTACTTCCTCATCCGAAAGTGCTGTCTGCTGAACCGGATCCCAGTTTATTATTCGTTTACCTCTGTATATAAGACCCTTGCGGTAAAGATCAACGAAAACCTTCCTGACTGCACGCGACAGCCCTTCATCTAAAGTGAAACGTTCCCTGCTCCAGTCAACAGAAGCTCCCATCCTTTTAAGCTGATTTCTTATGTTTGCATGATATTCCTCTTTCCACTCCCAGACTTTTTCAATAAACCTCTCTCTTCCAAGATCATATTTCGTGAGATTCTGTTCTTTTAATCTCTTCTCAACCACAGTTTGCGTAGCAATTCCTGCGTGGTCTGCGCCGGGCAGCCATAAAACATTATATCCCTGCATCCTCTTTAATCTTGCATAAATATCCTGAATTGTGTTATTCAGGACATGTCCTATGGTAAGATTACCTGTAACATTCGGTGGAGGAATAGCAATTGAGAATTTAGGTTTCGTGCTTACTTCAACAGGTGAAAAATAATTTCCACTTTCCCATAACTTCAGAATTTCATTTTCAACTGAAGACGGGTCATATTTACCTGATATCAAACTGCCTCACTCCTTTTATTTCTGTTAATTAATTCATATGCAAGCTCAAGATATGCCATTGAAACGTTGGAATTGACGTTGTAAAGTATTACTGGTTTACCATAGAAAGTAGATTCACTTACTATGTGATTTCGCGGTATGGTCGTCTTGAAAAGATATTTATTGTAACGCAGTTTCAGTTCTCTTTCAGAGATCTCCGTAACCTTTGTGTTTGATTCATACATCGTCATAACTATACCTTCAACGTACAAGGAAGGATTGGCGACTTCTTTTATATGGTCAATATATTTAAAAAGTTTTGCTATGGCTTCAAGTGAGAAATGCCCGCTCCTGACCGGCATTATAACTGAATTTGAAGCAGTTAAGGCATTGGCAACAATTCCCCTGAATGACGGAGGACAGTCTATTAT
>JAOADS010000076.1 GCA_026417195.1 Ignavibacteria bacterium
GTACCATATACATCTGCAACAGCTTTATTAACAAGTGTAAATTTTCCATCCCAGTCCTTAACAAAAATAAAGTTCGGATCTGTATCAATTATAGTTCTAAGGAAATCTTTTTGTCTCTTAAGTTCAGACTCTGCATTTTTGAGTTCTGTAATATCAAATACATAACCATCATAATAAGCAATCTCGCCGTTTTCATCCTTTATAGTCACCGTGAAATCATATAATTCAATGTAATCGCCATTAGCTTTTCTTATCCGATAATATTGTTCAAAATTCTTAAAATTGTTTTTGGTATAATATTCTACTTCACGGGCAATCCTCTCCAGATCATCCGGGTGAATTATTGATGCGTATTTAATTTTCCCACTTATGAAATCTTCACGGGAATACCCATACTGCTCAATGTTCTTCGAAACATATTCTACAGGCCAGCCCTCTTCCCTCTTCCAGCGGAAAATTATAACTGGACCTCCGGTGAAAAGATCTCTTTCCCTTTGCAGTTCAAACTCAAACTCTTTCCTAGCTGTTATATCCTGCATCATACCTAACATTCTCGTAGCTCTGCCTTCCCTGTCATAAATAAAAAAGCCCCTGTCGTAAAACCAAATGTATTTCCCGTCTTTCTTTTTGAACCTGTATTCAACATCATAAGCATTACCGGAATCTTCAGCTTCCTGTAACAACCTAATTGCTTCGTCCCTGTCATCAGGATGTATCAGAGACTCCCACTGTTTTATGCCTCCGCTGAATTCATCATTCTGATAACCCAATACTTTGTAAACTGTCCCACCCCATTGAATTTCACCTGAGCTGACATTGTAGTCATAAACTATTGCATTGGAAGATTCTACGATTAAATCATATCTGTTGTTTGCATTTTTGATATCCTCAATTAATTTATTCCTGTCTGTTACATCTATAACAGTCCCTATAATTGCTTTCCCACCCTTATACTGTATAGACACTCCGTCCAATTCTACATCTATTATATCTCCGTTTTTCTTTCTTGCTTAAAAGGATGTATCTGTGTGAACAATACTACCAGATAAAATTTGATCTACATTATGTCTTAAAGAAGCTTTACATTCTTCAATCGCTATAAAATCAAATTCTTTACCTAAAATCTCCGAATGATCATAGCCGAATATTTCACAGTAACGGGGATTTACATAAACAAGTTTTTCGCCCTGCAGTATATAGATTCCGATCAGTGCATTTTCAACCAGACTTCTGAATTTTTCCTCTGCTTCTTTAATCTCCTCCTCTGCCTTTTTTCGTTCCGATATTTCATCCATCAGTCTTCTGTTAGTTCTTTCAAGTTCAGATGTCCGCATCTGTACCAGGCTTTCCAGATGTTGCCTGTATTCGGCAAGTTCGTTTTCATGTAACTTCTGCTCTGTTATATCAAAAGTACTTCCGAGAATCTCAAGAGGATCTCCGTTTATGTCTTTAGTGAAAACTACTTCATAGCTTCTGAACCACCTGTATTCTCCCTTTAAGTTTTTTATCCTGTATTCATAAATCACCGGCTCATCAGAGGATTTATTATGCCTGTCTATGTTTTTCTTAATATCGTCTATATCGTCTTTATGAACATATTCATAGAGGTCACTTACTTCAGCACCAACAACATCCTCAGGAGCATAACCGAGTAAATCAGTGACTTTATAATTTACGTAAGACAAGGCAGGGCCTCTGAAACTGTAAATGTAAATAATACTTGGGACCGAATCCGCTATTTTCTGAATGAATTTTCTTCTCTCAAGAAGCTCCTTCTCTGCTTTTCGTTTTTCAGAAATATCACGGAATACCAGAACCACCCCGCTTAAATCTCCATTTCCATCATGCACAGGTGATGCAATATGATCAATTGGGAAAAAGACTCCAGTCCTGGATTTAACTAATGTATTATCATAAATTCCTGTATTTTTACCCGTGGCAATCACTTTCTTTACCGGATTTTCCTGAACTGTACCGCTAATCTCATCAAAGATCTGAAACACATGCTCTGCAAGAAGCCCGCTCGAATCTTCGTTACTCCAGCCTGTTACCTCCCTGGCTCTTTTATTTAAAAATTCAATTTCACCTAATCTGTTTGTAACTATTACCCCATCACCTATACTTTCAAGTATAGTGTATAGCCTGTTTCTGTTATCTTCAAGTCTCTTCTCATATTCTTTCCTTAATGTAATATTTCTGTTTAAGAAATAAACGCTTGCTATTAGTAAAATAAAAGCAATAGAGCTGCCTATGACCAGGTTGATAAGACTGTAATTAGCACTTTGGCGGGTTTTGGCTAGATTTTTTTCAAGTATATCTCTTTGAGCTAACTGAACTGAAGTTATATTTTTTTTAATCCTTTCAGTTAATTCCTTCCCCTTTAATATATGTTCTTTCTGAACTCTGAAATTAACTCCCTTTTCCTTCTGAAGTCTTATGGATTCTTCCCAGATATTTTTCCTTTCCCTTATTAAGATTCTTAGACTGTCAATTACATTTCCGTGAAGTTTAGTCTGGGATATCAATGTTGAGAGTGATTGAAATGAAGAATCAAGGTTTATAATTGCGTTATGATAAAGCTCGATAAACTCTTCATTTCCAGTTATCAGAAATCCTCTCCTGTTTGTCTCCGCCTCAATAAGATTTGAATACAGTTCTTCTGCATTTTGAGTTACCATAAGGGAATTATTGATCAGCTCTTCATTGGCGAAACGAAACTTAAGATTTAAGTAAATAACAATATTAACCGAGACAAGTATCAGTAAAGCAACTACAAATGCAGTGTTAATATACTTTTTATCTGTAAATAGTCTCATAAAATTTCCTGCTACATTCCGGATTTTCTTCTAGCATCAATAAATAAAGGTTTAAGTTTTGTTATAAGTGAGGGATTGTGTTTTATTGCTGCGTCAAAATCCACCGATGCCTGTCTGTAATATCCTAAATTATAATAAGCTATACCTCTGTTTTCAAATATTCTGTAAAATTTAGGATTAACTGAGAATGCTCTGTTATAGTAATTAATAGCTTCCATATATTTTTCCTCTTCCAGCATGAAATTGCCCATATGGAAAAGCACAAGTGTATCATCAGGTGAAAGCTCAAGTGCTCTGGTAAAATCATCCCTTGCTAATTGAGGCAATGTTCTGTTCAGATAAATCAGGCCTCTGTAGGTATAAGCCAGACTTATATCCGGGGATAAACTTATAGCTTTGTTAAAATCTTTTAAGGCAAGAGTGTCATCACCTTTTTCGTATTGAACTATACCACGCAGCACATACAAATCTGGAAAAGAAGCATTCAACCTAATGGCTGAGTTCAAATCCTCTAATGCAGACAGATAATCTTTTATCTTACTGTAGCACATCGCTCTTGTCTTGTAAACATCAGCTAATTCTACTGTAAGACTGCCTATGCTCAAAGCCTCAGTTAAACACTCAGCAGCCCTGTGGTAATTTCCTTGTTCACTATATATTTTGGCAAGGTAGAAGTAAGGCATCCCATGTGTTTTATTCATAAGAGATGACTTTCTCAGATAAGAAAGGGCATTTGAAGTATCATTGAGATGGTAATATGCTACTCCGAGAGAATAGATGTTATTAAAATCAGAACTGTCAAAACTAATTGCAATAGTATAATACTTTACAGCATCACGATAATTCCCTAAAGCCATTGACATCTCAGCTATAGAAGAAACTTTCTCCCTTGCCAGTGGAGCTAATTTCACAATCTTACTGTATATCTCGTCAGCCTTCTTATAATCACCTGCTTCAGTGTAAATTTCCCCAAGCATTAAGTAAGCTTCTATGAAACCAGAATTAATATTTAAAGCTTTATTCAGATAATCTATTGCAGCATTATCAAACTTTTTTTCTCTATAAATAGAAGCAACTCTGTAAAGCATTCGGGAATTGTTAAATCCTAATTCATAGGCTTTCAGGTAATCACTGAGTGCCTCGTCATATTTCCGAAGTTCATAATATGCATTCCCCCGCTGAAAATAAGCTTCATCATGCATACTTGAAACTTTAAGATAACGGTTAAAATAATCCACTGCTTTTTCATAAGCACCTGAGTTTAGTACTTCAAGTGCAACTGAATAACTTACATATGAAGTATCCTGTGAGGATGTAGAATTAATAAAAACTATAAAAATTATAAACAGATATTTCATAGACAATAATGAAAATTCGACAATGAAATAATCTATATTACTATATTATAAGATATTCCCGTAACCCATGAATTCCTCCTTCCCTGCCAAAACCGCTTTCTTTATAGCCACCGAAAGGCGAAGCAGGATTAAACCTGTTATAGGTATTTGACCAAACTACACCTGCTTTCATACCAGCAATCATTTTAAATATTTTTGATCCCTTATCAGTCCATATGCCAGCTGAAAGTCCGTAAGGAGTGTTATTAGCTTTCTCAATAGCTTCTTTGGGAGTACGGAAAGTCAATACTGCCAAAACCGGACCGAAGATTTCTTCCTGTGCTATCGTATTAGACTGCGCTACATTTGTAAAAAAACTCGGACGGAACCAATAACCTTTTTCAGGAAGTTCACATTTTTTTTCATAATATGTGCAGCCTTCTCCAATGCCGGTTTTGACAAGTGTTTTGATCTTATTCAGCTGTTCTTTGGAATTAATTGCACCAATATCTGTATTCTTATCAAGCGGATCCCCTACCCTTAGCGTATTGATCCTCTGTTTAAGTTTCCTAATAACAATATTCCTTACGCTCTCTTGAACAAAAAGTCTGGATCCTGCACAGCATACATGTCCCTGATTGAAATAAATACCGTTTATTATACCTTCCACAGCCTGGTCAATAGGAGCGTCTTCAAAAATTATATTAGCAGCCTTACCTCCAAGTTCAAGAGTTAATTTTTTATCGCTCCCGGAAACTGCTTTCATTATAATTTTCCCAACTTCAGTTGACCCTGTGAAAGCAATCTTACGGATTCGTGGATGATTAACAATAGCTGATCCTGTCCTGCCATCTCCGCTTATTATATTTACAACACCCGGAGGCAGATCTGCTTCCTGAATTACTTCAGCAAGTTTATATAATGTAAGCGGTGTAGTTTCAGCAGATTTGATAACTACAGTGTTCCCACATGCAAGCGCAGGTGCTATTTTCCAGGCTGCCATAAGTAAAGGAAAGTTCCAGGGGATAATCTGACCAACAACACCTATTGATCTGGGCTTAGTGCCCGGGAAGGCATAATGAAGTTTATCTGCCCAGCCTGCGTGATAAAAGAAATGAGCTATTGACAAAGGCACATCTAAGCTTTTAGACTCCTTCACAGGTTTACCACCATCCAAGGACTCAATTACAGCAAACTCTCTTGCTTTCTCCTGCATTATTCTGGCAATACGGAAAATGACCTTAGCTCTTTCTTTAGGATGAAGCCTTGACCATACTTTATTATATGCTCTCTCTGCAGCTCTGACTGCTTTATCAACATCATTTTCTGAGGCATAGGCTACTTCTGCAATTTTTTCTTCATTGGATGGATTTATGGTATCAAAATATTCCTTCGCCTTTACAAACCTGCCGTTTATAAAAAGATCATATCTGTCTTTCAGTTTAATGTGGTCTGAAGATTCCGGCGAGGGTGAATATTCCCATAAGCTTCCTGAAATCACTTTCTTGGAACTTTGCTCCCCTTCTGAAATTATTGTTCGCTTTGAATTTGTTTTTTCTTTAAACATTTATATGTTATTTTATTCTGAGAGCAACTTCTTTTAGTAAAAATTTTTGTACTCTCTCTTTAACGGATTTATTAGCAAAATGTGCCATTCGGTGATGATGAGCACAAAGAACTGACAAATTCCACATACTGTCTTCTCCTCCATGACATAAAGGTATAATATGATGTACTTCTATATATGGTGTACCGTCTTCTTGGATAAAAGTATTCCTGCAATTTTTAAATATGCAATAATATCCAAGAATTTGCTTAGCCATTTTAACCCATTTAGCTTTCCTGACATAAGTTTCTATTATATATTCCCTTCTATCAGGTTTCTCTTTGCTTAAATCAATATGCTGGACTTCCCTTTTTTCATAATCCAGCAAATCTGACGCAACAAGAGTGTAATTTCCTGTATAATCCAAGAAATTTATCAATTTACTGTCTCTGAGGAATTGTAATTGCTGTCTGACTTTCTCTTCAATGTGTCTATTATTTGGCTTTAAAGAACTAAAAAAATAAATCTTATCATCCAAAAAGTTCCTCAGTGAAAACGTCCTTGAACCTTTTTTATTGCAATGATCAATAATTGCTTGGTAAACAAGATCCTTCCATTTCATATTGTTTGAATACTTATCGACTTAGTTAACTTTCAGTCATTCGTAAAATAATCAGCTGACTGATAAACTCCCGTCATCTCTTTTCGGTACTGCATAAGCAGATCATTTAATAAAGAAGACGCTCCGAATCTGAACAAATCTGGACTCAGCCAGTCATCTCCCAGAGTTTCCTTGACTATGCACAGATAACCCAGCGCTTCTTTAGTTGTTCTTATACCACCAGCTGGTTTCATACCTATCTTAATACCGGTTTCATAATAGAAATCACGAATAGCCTCAAGCATAACAAGAGTTACCGGCATAGTTGCGGCAGGCTGTACCTTACCTGTTGATGTTTTTATAAAATCCGCTCCGGCTAACATAGCAATCAGACTGGCTTTCCTGACGTTATCATAAGTCTCAAGCTCCCCTGTTTCAAGTATAACCTTCAGATGAACATCGCCGCAAATCTCTTTGACTCTCCTGATCTCATCGAAAACATAATCATATTTACCCTCAAAGAAATGTCCTCTGCTTATTACCATATCAACCTCATCAGCTCCAGATTCAATAGCCTTACGTGTTTCATCCATTTTTATTTTAAGCGGAGACTGTCCAGAAGGAAATGAAGTTGCAACGGATGCTATTTTAACACCACTGTCTTCAAGTACATTACGTGCTGTTTTAATAAAGTTCGGATAAACACATACTGCAGCAACATGAGGAACAGAAATATCTCCGGGCAGTGGATAAACAGCTTTTCTGCAGAGTGCTTCCACCTTCCCCTCAGAATCCTTGCCTTCAAGAGTAGTTAAATCTATCATTGATATTGCCATTCTGATAGCTTGAACCTTGCTGGATTTTTTAATGCTTCTTGCTGAAAGCGAAGCAGCCCTTTCGTTGACACCGACTTCATCAACTTCCATGTGGAAGGAGTCTAGATATTTCAGGTCAGTCATAATATATAAATTTAACTATATATTTAAGTAATTAAAACGGATTATTAAGGTAAATCATCAAACAATTTTAGATTTAAATTAATTAATGAGATGATTAATATTACACAAATTTGGCTAAAATCAATCACATATCTGTTTTGATGCCGGTTTACAACGGAGCAAGATATGTAGTGCAGGCTATAAAAAGTATTTTAAATCAGACCTTCAGGGATTTTGAATTAGTAATTATTGATGACGGGTCAACTGACGACACTTCTGACTTAATATCTGGAATCAAGGACTCACGAATAAATTATAATAGAACAGAACACAGGGGATTATCAGCTGCACTGAACACTGGTATTGATTTATGCTCATCAGACTGGATTGCAAGAATGGATTCAGATGATATCAGCGTTCCAATGAGACTTGAAAGACAAGTCCGTTTTATAGAAAATAATCCTGATTATGACATTATTTCCTGCTGGTCAGTTTACTTCAGAGATCCGGCTAAACCGATCTTCCTGCTAAAATCGCCTGTAGCTCACGGTAATATAGTCTCAACCCTTAATCTGCATAATCCTATTAATCATTCGGGGGTAATTTACCGGAAAAACTTAATCAGGGAAAACAGATACAGAGAAGACTTCACAGGCAACGAAGATTTTGAATTGTTTTTCAGACTGAGGGACAAAGTAAAATTTTCGATTATACCTGAATTCCTTATATACGTAAGATTAAGAAAAGACTCCAAGGCCTATCTGACAAGAGATGAAAAATTATATAAGATTCTTTTCTCAAATGCATTTCATAATCTTGTGAATGCCACATCCAGAAAACAGGCTTTTTACTGGACACATATTATTTCATGGTTAGAGTATTTTCATGGTGACAAAACAAAGGCAAGAAAATACTTCTTAAAATTCCCCTCTGTCAGAAACATGATAGCATACATAACTACATTTCTACCACAGAAAACTTTTGATAAATTTATAGCTATGAGAATAAGATACAGAATCAGTTTCTTGTTTGAAAAGAAGAAATATTTCATAGAAGAATTAAACTCAATTTTAAAATCAGTCAGCAGTTGAACGGTTTAAAAGGTTTCATAAAACTTACAGTTGTAATTTATATTACATTTATAATCTTCATAGGTCTTACCGGCTACTTTAAAATCGGTCTTGTATCTGATGATTATCTGAATATTTACGATGCCCTGAATTCCTCATTTCATGAAAAGCTTACAGGACCCCTACCGTTTACAAATGCATATCACCTCAGGCCTGTGTATTATCTTTCACTGGAGAAAAGCGTAAGCCTGAATAGAATACTGGGAATAGATTATGACAATTTCATTTTATACAGAATACAAAGTTTAGGAATTTATCTATTCATATGTTTTCTGGGCGGGCTTATTGTACTTGGACTTTCAAAAAGACTATCACTGGCAGTGGTTGCCCTGGTAACCGTTCTCATATTCCCGAACAACATAAATAATATCTGCTGGACTGCTGCCAGGGTAGATTTACTATGCTGTCTGTTCTACGTAGCCGCTCTCTATACCTTCATTTCATATCTCAGAGTAAAATCAAATACTGCATTAATTGCGACTTTGAGCTTTTTTATTCTCTCCCTTATGACAAAAGAACTGGCTATCACATTCCCTTTTGTTGCTTTGTTATTTGCTTATTTCACTGAAGGCAGAACAGGAATCATAATAAGCAGAAGGCTTTTAACAGCATTATTTTCAGTACTTGTTTTGTATTTTATTATAAGATTCACGATATATGACACTAACCCTTTCACAGTTGCAACGCTTTATCAGGCATTCCCTTTTTCAAATTCTCCCGGAGTAATAGCACGTTCAATAATAGCTTTCACAATACCGCTTGACTATCTTACTCTTAACTACGCCCTGAAAAACCATAATAAACTTGTTCTATTTTACCTCTTATGTTTATACGGAGCTATTTTTTATTTCATCTGGTCAATGTTTGCTACAAATGTATTTAAATACATAATACATATTCTCGTCCTTGCCTTTACCGTAATATCCCCTTATATCATCATAGGCTACATAAGACCCCAGATGATATTACTTCCTTTTGCAATTGTTATTATTTACACTCTCCATGTTTATTCACATCAGAGAGAGTTTAACATAAAGCTTAATAAAAATGTATTGAAAATATTTTTTGTTATTACAATTATATTTTGGATAATATGGAGTAACAGGGTCATATCCGACTGGCTTATATCTGTCTCTTATACACATCTC
>JAOADS010000077.1 GCA_026417195.1 Ignavibacteria bacterium
CTCGGGCCACTACACACGGAATTTGATGATAAAGGATATGCATATACATCTATGTTTGTGTCCAGTGAAGTTGTTAAATGGGATGTAAAGAAATTAGAAGTAATTGACAGGGCAGCGTCGTTTTATTCCGTAGGGCATATTATGATACCCGGTGGAGACAGCCGGAAGCCATGGGGTAAATATCTAGTTGTTATGAATAAAATAACAAAAGATCGTTTTCTGCCAACAGGACCTGAACTTACCCAGTCTGCACAGTTATATGATATATCCGGTGACAGGATGAAACTTTTACTTGACTTTCCTACAGTCGGGGAACCTCATTATGCTCAGGGAATAAAAGCTGATGTTATATCGGGCAATTCACTTAAAATATATAAACTTGCAGAGAACGAACATCCTTATGCGGTTAAAAGCATTAATGATATAAAAGTTGAGAGAAAAGGTAATGAAGTCCATATATGGGGAGCTACTATACGCTCACATTTTGAACCAGATAATATAGAAGGAA
Organism: Ignavibacteria bacterium; assembly: GCA_026417195.1. Classification (GTDB taxonomy): domain Bacteria; phylum Bacteroidota; class Ignavibacteria; order Tepidaquicellales; family OLB5; genus JAOADS01. Next base: position 509 of record JAOADS010000077.1, read on the forward strand.
TAAAAGAAGGAGACGTTGTATATTTTCATATAACTAATCTTGAACAGGATTGGGACATACCTCATGGATTTGCTATAATAGGTGCTGAAAATGCTGAAATGCTGATTATGCCTGGCGAGACACAAACTTTGAAATGGGAGCCGAAAAATGCCTGGGTATATCCGTTTTATTGTACTGATTTCTGCAGTGCATTACATCAGGAAATGCAGGGCTACATCAGGGTTCAACCTAAGAATTCAACTGCGGAGATTAAATTTTATACGGGGAAAAAATAACCAATGGAGGAAAAAAAGAGGGGGCTTTCAAAGCCCCTTTAAAATTTTAATAATGATGAATAAGAAATCACGCTTAATAATATTAATATCATCACTTCTAATGATCTCTGCTTACTTTCTACCCATATGGGATATTTCACTTGAAGCCCCGCAATATCCTGAAGGGCTGGGGATGAAAATCTGGATAAATAAAATCACAGGGGATCTGCAGACAATAAACGGGCTGAACCATTATATAGGAATGAAATCAATTGAGCCGGATTCAATCAAAGAACTTGAGATAATGCCTTATGTCCTTGGACTGATAATTTTAGGAGGTTTGCTTGTCTGGTTCACAGGGAGGAAAATTTTTTTTCGTATATGGTTAATATATTTTTTCTGTGCGGGGATAGCCGGGGCTGTAGATTTTTATATATGGGAATATGATTATGGACATAATCTGGATCCAAACGCAGCTATTAAGGTCCCTGGAATGAGCTATCAGCCTCCTTTGATAGGTAGCAAACAATTGCTTAATTTTGTGGCACATTCCTATCCAGACATTGGAGGGATAGTTATAATTTCTGCTGGACTTATTTCTGTTATAGTGTTTTTTTACGAAAGGGGTCTGTCAAAAAAAAATAATGCTAAACGTTCAAAGAGTCATGAAAAAGTTTCTTATACTGATATTACTGACAACCATTCTACTTCTTAGCTCATGCAGTAGGGAACCAGAGCCAATTAATTTCGGAGTAGATCAATGTGAACTTTGCAGAATGACAATTTCAGATTCAAAGTTTGGAGCGGAAATAGTAACGAAGAAAGGGAAAATTTATAAATTCGACGCTGCTGAATGTATGTTGAATTACATAGGAATTGATAAAATAAAATATGGTGACGTAGCTGGTTTCTATGTAATTGATGTTTTAAGACCGGGAGAACTTAAAGATGCTGCTACCTGTTACTATCTTATAAGCGAAAACTTTCCAAGCCCTATGGGTGCAAATCTTTCTGCTTACTCTAACCAAGAGGATGTGATCTCCCAGCAGAAACGTCACGGAGGAGAAGTGAGGAGCTGGGATGAACTACAGAAACATTTCAAAATAAAATGAAAATCTTCAGGATATTTATCTTTTTATTATTAGTGACCACTTTAGGAATAAATAATTTCTTTGGGAAAGATATTATGGTTGATAACACACAAAAAATCGGCGATGCTTTAAATCTTGCAGAACCTTATGACAGAATTATAATAAGTGAAGGAACATATTATGAACATTCTCTTGAAATAACAAAGCCTCTTGAGATAATCGGAATAAATTATCCTCTGATAGACGGTCATAAGAAGGGCAATGTATTTGTGATAAGTTCAGATGATGTTACATTAAGGGGAATTGCTATTACCGGTTCTGCAGTAAGCTCGATGTATGACTACGCAGGAATTAAAGTTGAAAACTCATCACGTGTCACAATATCCGAAAACCGGCTTGAAGAGAACTTTTTCGGCATTATGCTGGCTGGCTCTGATAGTTGTCTAATTTCTGCCAATGAAATCAGAAGCAACTCTATAAGTGAAAGTTCATCTGGAAACGGCATACACCTCTGGAAGTGCAGCAGTGTTACCATATCAGGAAATTTCATAAGGGGTCACAGAGATGGGATATATTTTGAATTTGTTACTGAAGGGAAGGTATTAAATAATTTCAGCAGCCAGAATATAAGATACGGACTGCATTTTATGTTTTCCCATAACAATATTTACCGTGATAATATTTTCATAAATAACGGAGCCGGCGTTGCAGTTATGTATTCTAGACAAGTTGAGATGATAAACAACAGTTTTATTGAAAACACCGGAGCCAATTCTTATGGTTTGCTGCTGAAGGATATCACAGACAGCTATCTTGAGAAAAATATTTTCAGGTCAAATACCACAGGTTTATATGCAGAAGGCTCAAACAGGATTAAGATTAATTCAAATACTTTTATTTATAACGGATGGGCTGTTAAAATGCTTGGTAACTGTGAAGACAATTTAACTGAAAACTGCATATTTACTGGAAACTCTTTTGATGTTGCTACAAACAGTACAAGAACCATGAGTTTGTTCCGGAGAAATTATTGGGATAAATATACTGGTTTCGATCTTGATAAAGATGGCATAGGTGACGTTCCTTATTATCCGGTAACAATGTTCTCAGTATTAGTTCACAGGACTCCGGAGAGCGTTTTTCTTTTAAGAAGTTTTGTAGTTGATATTTTGAATCTTTCAGAAAAAATCCTGCCAGTTATCACACCAGAAAACCTTGTAGATAATTATCCTCTTATAAAAGAGCCTGATCTTAACTAATGATAAGGATAAATGCTGTAAATAAGTCGTTTGGTAAAAAAAAAGTTTTGTCTGACATTACAACAGAGTTAAAAAAGGGCTATGTATATGCACTGATGGGACCAAACGGTTCAGGGAAAACCACCCTGCTTAAAATAATACTCGGGCTTGTAAGGCCAGACTCCGGGCAGGTAAGAGTTGATGAAAGAGATATCAGTAATGACTTTTCTTACAGGGCTAAAATAGGTTATATGCCCCAAAGCTCATCATTTCCCGAGAACCTTACAGTAGCTGAGGTTATTTCCATGTTAAAGGATTTAAAAGGTGAAAACTCTGCAACAGATAATGAACTTTTAGACAAGCTTAAGATAGAAAGTTTTATTTCAACCCAGGTAGGTAAACTATCAGGAGGGATGAAGCAACGACTCAGCTGCGCAGCAGCATTTCTTTTTTCTCCGGAGATAATAATACTGGATGAACCAACAGCAGGACTGGATCCCGTATCTTCTGAAATAGTAAGAGCAAGAATAAAATCAGAAAAGCAGAAGGGAAATCTTGTATTAATTACAACCCATGTAGTTACAGAAGCAGAGGAAACTGCAGATATAATAATATATCTTATAGATGGAAGAATTTATTTAGAGAACTCGGTAAATGGAATCTATAAAGAAGCCAATACTAGCAGCTTAACGGAAGCTCTTGCTGAGATTCTTAAAAATAATTTCTGAAGCCGATAAATGAAGAATAGAAAAATTATAAAGTATGTAATAAAAGACATTGCAAGAAGCAGGGCAGTAGCAGTTTATTTTGTTTTGCTTTTGGTTGCATCCTCTGTGGTTGTATACAGTACAGGGGATACTTCCAGAGGGACAATAAGCCTTTTAAACATAGTGTTGCTTGTAGTGCCTCTTTTCACAGTGATTTACTCTTTAATACATGTATACAATTCTCATGAAATGATTGAAACCATGCTTGTTTTTCCGGTAAGGAGATCAAAGATTTTTTCAGCTTATTATACAGGTTTATCTCTCACTCTTTCGGTTTGTGTAATTTTAGGATTAGGCATACCGTTCTTAGTAAACGGGTTTACTGATATCGCTTTTTATTTATTATATATTTCTGTTTTCCTCACGCTCATTTTCACCGCTTTTGCTTTTCTTATTACTTCACTTGTATCTGATAAAACTAAAGGAATAGGAATTAGCCTGATATGCTGGCTTTACTTTGCTGTAATCTATGATCTGTTGGTAGTTGCATTTTATATAGTTTTTTCAGATTACCCTCTGGAAACTGCAACTATAGTTTTCACGATGTTAAATCCAGTTGATTTAGCAAGGATATTTATACTTCTTAAGACAGATGTTGCTGTGCTGATGGGTTATACAGGAGCAGTGCTTGCCAAATTCTTTGGTACTCTCTCAGGTATTTTTCTTACAGCTTCTATGATGATTATCTGGTTTTTAATTCCTTACTTAACTGCACGGATGGTTTTCAATAAGAAAGATTTCTAAAGAGCTTCAGCAATTAAGTCATATTCACTGGCATTTGTAATCTTTACTTCCGCGAAATCGCCAATCCTTAAATAGTCAGCCTTGATCAAGACCTCATTATCAACTTCTGGAGAATCAAATTCCGTTCTGCCTATGTAATATTCCCCATCTTTTCTGTCAACTATTGCCTTCATGTTTCTGCCAATATATTTTTTATTTTTCTGAAATGATATCTTCTTCTGCAGCTTCATAATTTCACCAGCTCTTTTCTTTTTGATTCTCTCAGGAACGTTATCTTTTAGCTGGTATGCGTGTGTGTTTTCTTCATGTGAGTATGTAAAAACCCCGAGTCTGTCGAAGCGTATTTCACTTATCCATTCCTTCAGTTCTTCGAAATCTTCTTCTGTCTCTCCGGGATAACCTAATATGAATGTCGTTCTTAGTGCAATATCCGGAATTTTATTTCTTATCTTGGAAATTAGTTCATTTGTTCTTTCCCTGGTTGTCCCCCGTCTCATTGATTTAAGTATTTTGTTACTTATGTGCTGAAGCGGAATATCTAGGTATCTGCAGATTTTCTGTTCGGAAGCCATCAGAGCAATAAGTTCTTCCGGGAAACCCTGAGGATATGCATAGTGAAGCCTTATCCACTCAATTCCTTCAGTTCTGCAGAGTTTTTCCAAAAGCCCGGGCAGAGTTCTCTTTCCGTATATATCAAGACCGTAAAGTGTAATATCCTGAGCTATGATTATTAATTCCTTAACACCTTTTGCAGCAAGGGATTCTGCCTGTCTCAACAGCTCTTTCTCAGGAATTGAAATATGTTTTCCCCTTATCAGAGGAATTGCACAGAATGAACATTTACGGTCACAGCCCTCAGAGATCTTAAAATATGCATAGTGTGATGGTGTGGCAAGAAGTCTTTCGCCTATAAGCTCTTTTTTATAATCAGCACCAAGGGTTCTGAGCAGGCGTGGAAGCTCTCTGTTACCGAAGTATTCATCTATATCAGGAATTTCTTTCCTAAGTTCAGGTTTATATCGCTCAGACAGGCATCCTGTTACATAAACTTTTTCAACCTTACCTTTCTTTTTTGCATCAGCCCAGAAAAGTATAGTATTGATAGATTCCTGTTTTGCTTTTTCAATAAACCCGCATGTGTTAATTATTACAGTTTTTGCATCAGAATAATCATCTTCATGAGAGACATCAAAGTCGTTTGCTTTAAGCTGTGCCATCAGAAGCTCAGAATCATAAATGTTTTTTGAGCAGCCGAGCGTTATTATGTTAAGTTTTTTATTTTTTGTTTTCACTTTCAAATTTAAGTAAAATCACCTGTAACGATTAGACATAAATTCCGGTCTGCAGTATAACATCCCTTATTTACTTTTTGCTTTTTGGATTTCCTTAGAAATAAAATTTTTTATAAAACCTGAATCCGGTTTTATTTCTAGTGACTTCTCAAGCCACTTTTCAGAATCTTCATATTTACCAAGTTTTGCATAGCAGAGTGCAAGCATCCCAGCAGTCTGTTCCTTCCCCCAGTTAGGGTAGGTTTCATCTTCAGGTATATGGGATTCGAAAAGACTCCACGATTTTTCAAAAGTAGGCAGAGCCTTATCAACACCACCTCCGAAACTTTCCGGTGTGAAATATGTTATAATGCCGTTTACAAGATAATATCTGGGGTTATTTGCTCCATACTTTTTTGCAAGATCATCGGCTTCTTGTCCTTTTGTGAGTATATCGTTCATTTTCTCTGGTTCATACTGCCAGCGGTTAGAGTTTACAGAAATTTTTAAAATGTAAGCTTCAGCGAAATCATCTTTCAGGTCTGTGGCTTTGTTGAGCAGTTCCATAGCTGATTCTGTGTATTTTTTTATATTTTCCTTATCTGGTTTTTCATTCATGTAAGTCTGAGACATCAACAGGTCACAATAAGCCATGTAATAGTAAACCATCCAGTTGTTTTTCTTTAACTGCAGAATTCTTTCAAAGTCACCTCTTAATTTCATAATTCCTGAACGGTCATTATCCTCAATTTTATTTAATTTTGAAATAGCTTTAAGCATAGCGTCTTTATAGTCGTCTGCCTTCAGAGATAAGGTAATGATGAAAAAAACAAAAAATATCTTTATAATCTCTTTAAACATTTTTATTTTCTCCTTTAAAATTGAATCCCCAGTCCTAAATAGAACTGGCGTTTATTTGTGGTTACTATTTCTTTTCTTTCCGTGTAGTTGTAATTATACGTGTAATCGTAAAGGTTTTTATTATTAAGAACGTTATTGATCTGGAAGACCGCAACTGCAAATCTTCCTAAAAGTGAAAATATATACTGAAAATTTACGTCAAGTCTTTTATACGTCGGGAAACGTTCACTGTTAACGGGTCCGTATAACGGCTGATAGACATTATAAACCGAATCATAAATACTACCGGTAACCGGTGTATAAGGTTTCCCGGTTGAATATCTTAAAGAAAGTCCGGTTACTAGATTAGAAGTAATATTATAACTTGCAACTATTGTCATATTATGTGTTATGTCATAATTTGAAGGCGATTCAGTCAACACATTATACTGACTGCGTTTGGAATCAGTGTATGAATACGAAATCCAAGATGAATATCTGTTGGCAACTGAAGATTTGATAAATACATCTACACCCCTTGCATATCCTTTTCCGTCTGAATTATATCCGAACGTTGCCTGTTCACTTAATACCAGATTTCTGTAATCTTTGTAATATCCTTCCACCCTGAAAAGAAAAACTCCCTGATTTTTATTAAACTCATATCCTAATATATAATGTCCAGCCTGCTGAGGTTTCAGCCTGTGATTTACAGAGCGTGCATAATATTCAAGGGAAGGAAACTGATGATAAATTCCATAAGCAGCCCTTAGTATATGGTCAGCAGAGAATTTCCATCCTAAAGATATACGGGGATCAAAAACTATTTTTTCAGATAAAGTATGGTAATCAGTTCTTATTCCGCTTACAATGAAGAAAGAACTTAATGGTTTATATTGCAGCTCAGTGTAAAAGCCGGCCCTGCCGGAATGTGTGCATGAACTAATATTCAAAGAAGGAGCATTTTCCCTGAGATTGTAAAAAAGAAGAGGTACTCTGCCGGAGAACCTGTCTTCCAGATATTCATATTCACCACCGGTATTTAGTTCTATTTTCCGTGAAAACTGTTTAACCAGATCAAATCTTAATTTCCCGTAAGTGTTTTTACCTTCAGTTGAAAGCACACCGTATGTAACATTATCCTTATGTCTTGAGAAAGAAAGCCCTGCATTCAGGAAAAAGGAGCTTCCAATACCAGCGGAAAATTTTATATTTGAGAATAAAGTTGATGAAGCAGAGTTGAAATATCCGTCATATGAAGGACCTGAATTTCTTATACCTATTTTATCTTCGCTAAAGTCAAAGTAAGCCTTGATACTGCTTAACGAAGATGGCTTATAAGATAGCGTACCGCCGAAACCTCTTGCAAGCGGAATGGGATTATAGCTGTCAATCAGATAACCGTTAAGCCTGAAGTAAGGCTCAAGTATGGTTTGTCCAGCATCGAAAGTTGCACCGAATTTCTGATCCTTTGAGAGATAAACACCGGAAAGTCCTATGTTAGCAAGCCCTAACCACAGGAATGCACCAGTCCCCTGAGGCATCTCATAGGATTTAAGTTCAAGTACAGCTGAAAGTGCATTGCCGTATTTTGCTGAGAATCCTCCGCTTGAGAAGTTAATGCCTCTGAGACCCCAGGGATTTATTGTTGTATAGGAAGAAGTGTTGAAGTCATCATCAAATACAAAGGGATGATATAAAGTTGCCAGATCAAGTATGGTCTGAACTTCTTCAGCTTCTCCGCCCCTTACGGTTATCCTGCTTCCCTCATCAACCTGATTTGATCCGGGAAATGTTGTAATTGCCCGGAACAAATCCCCGTCAGATCCGGGGATCCTGACTATTTCAAGCGGAGTGATTGTAACCTGAGACTGCTGACCTGAAGTAAATGAACTTGCCGTAACTATGATTTCTTCAGTAACTACTTCAGACTTTCTTAACCGCACATTCATTTGAAGATCTTCTGATTTAATTTCAACTGAAATTATCTTTTCTTCATATCCGATAAATGTAAATATAATGTTATGCTTCCCCTTACGTGAGGTTTGAAATTCAAAATATCCCGTTGAATCACTTGTTGAGCCTTCTATAGAGCCTTCTATCACCACATTAGCTCCTTCAAGAGGTTTGTTCTTTTCACCGGTTACGCGACCGAATACACGGACTTCCTGCGCTTCTGTAAGTTTAACAAGAATTAAAAGTAAAACTGTAATTTTTAACATTATTCTAAGTCTTTCTTTTTATAATTCCCTCGATTTTCTTTATGTAATTTTCAAAAGCTTTTCTGCCTTTAGATGTAATACGGTAACGTGACACCGGCTTTCTGTTAATGAATTCCTTTTTAACTGTTATGTAGCCGCTTTCCTCTAATTTCCTCAGATGAATACTTAGATTCCCATCAGTAGCATTGACTTTATCTCTTATGAAAGAAAACTCAGCTTCTTCAACTGATATAAGAAGTGCCATTACAGCAGTTCTTATGCGTGAGTGTATTACATCATCAAGTTCCAGATAGTTAAACTCAGACATTAGATTGTCTTATTATTTTTTTAAATCTCCGGTAAAGAATAACACCGGGTATGAGCTGGAAACATATCATCATAACAGCGAAGACGAGTAAGGAATGAAGTCCGGGAAAAATAAAAAGCAATATTCCCCCACTCCACCATCCAAGTGAGATAAATTTGAACCAGTTCATCTGCTGTATTTCACCGCTTACACTGTATGAG
>JAOADS010000078.1 GCA_026417195.1 Ignavibacteria bacterium
AGATGTGTATAAGAGACAGCTTGTAAGTTCACCTGTTGTAAAAACAGATAATGAGACTGCCGGGTTATAATGTGCACTGGATATGTGAGCACCCGCATAGACTACAATAGCTAGAGCTGATCCTATTATAAGCGGATTCGATGTCAGAGCAATAACAAGCGTCAGAAAGAAAGTACCGATGAATTCTGTGATATATTTGTTTATAATTTTAAGTTTAAAATTGATAAATAGTTATAGTGATGAAATTCATTCAAAATAGAGAAACCAAGTAAATGCTTCCAATCGGAAATTATTAAATTAATATATGTCTAATATATTTTGAAATCTGCAGAATAACAATGAAAATATGATGATTTTTAGTTATTTTAGCGAAAAAGTTAGTTTTGAAAATTTTCTTATACTTTATACTGATTCTATTGGTCTATCCAGAGTACTCATTTCCTCAGGACACATGGTGGAAAGATAAAAAATATAAAACCAAAGAGAAGCAACAGAAATTTGATAACTGCAAGATAACCTTTATGAACATAGCAGATGGTCTGCAATATAACAACGTAACCTACATTTCACCTTATTTTCAGAATGAAATCTATTTAAGCCTTCATAATACTGAAAAAGGATATTACAGCAGAGAACAGAGTGCATATATAATTGAATCGTTTTTTAGTCTCTATCCTGTGTATTCATTCAGGTGGCGGAACTCAACACGTTCCGAGACATATGCTTTTGCAGTAGGCAAATACAGATATAAAAGAAACGGATTCATAAATTCATTTACTGTTTCAGTTTCATTAAAATATATCAATAATCTCTGGTTGATAGACCAGATCCTTGTAAATTGATAATGCATAAAATCCTTAATACCCTTAAAATTTACATTACAAAACCAATTATCATATTAACCCTGATAGGTATTTTAACTATCATAATCACCTATTTAGCTAAGCTTTATTTCATAAATGTTATAGAAACAAACTGGAGTGAAATATCAAGGGAGAAAATAACTGAAACAGAGAAAGATTGTGCAGATTTATTTTATAAATATCAGAACGGGACAAAAGAGTTTTCTGACAGGTTAATTAATAACCGAAGATTAATTAATTCATTTTTGAATCAGAACTTAAGACGTACCTATGAAACTTTTTACGATATACCTGAAAGTGACTTGTACAATACCGAGCTTTATAATAGCCGGCTTGAGCTATTTATGTTTTCAGGAAGACAGATACAACCAGGCATAGTGGAGCTAAGAAAGGCACTCGGAGGTGAACGATTCTCTGTGGTAAAAGAAGTCGGACTTTATTCTTACATTAACATTTTTACCCCTGTTATATCAGAATCAGGTAACACAGAAGGTGTTCTGGTAACTTCACGCCTACTTGATATAGATCCATATTTAAGAAGCAGGTTATTTGAAAACAGCGGCATAAGCAGTGAAATTTACAATAAATACCATATTGATGCAGAATTCAAGTTCAAGCCCGGACAAAACGGATATCAACAAAGTGTTACCGAATCTGAATACTCCGTGGTAAATCTCACCGGTATCAATGGTGAAACTATTGGTATGCTGCTGATTCCAAAACTTGATAAGTCATCATATATACTCAGTATTGAAAAAAAATTTGATAACTATATAGTCTTTATAGTTTTCATATTAAATGTCATCTTTATTTATTCTATTTTCGTTAAACTCAGAAACAGTAAATCTCTGCTGTTAAGGTTAACAGTTCCTGTAATAATAATTGTTTTATCAAGATATCTTTGGTTACTCATAGAATTTCCCTCAAGATATGTAAGAGAGTTTGAGCTGGACTTATTTTCACCTTCTCATTACGCCTCTTCTTTCGGATTTGGAATTGCAAAATCACTTGGAGAATTATTTATAAGCTTTTTAGCATTAACCGTAATATGTTTTTACATACTTTCTTTCACAATTAAATATTACCCCGAAAAAAAACAAAAATTAAGTAAATTCACTTCAATCGGTGTAACCATCATACTTGCATTATTCACCCTGTTCTTAGTTCATATATATGGAATTATAATCCAAAGTCTGATTTACGAATCAACAATAAAATTCATAGACAAATCGGAGATATTCTCATTTAATCAGCCGGAACTGATTATTATGAGAATAAACATTCTGCTGATATCTGTTTCACTTTTATCAGCGGCTGTAAGCATTTCGCTTCTGTCTGACAAATTTTTAAAACCTTTTTATGTCCGATATAAGTTACTCCAGAGAAATCCAGTATTCATATCAGCAGTAATATTTCTGATTGTAACTTTTTTAGTTTACCTGATTCCTTCCAGAATAACAAACTTATCACTTAATTTTTGGATAAGTTTTGTAATGATAATTTTGGTTTCATCTTTGGCTATTTACATTGCGAACAGAAAACTTTACGAACGGAGTTATCACCTCCTGAACATAAGAAATATCTCTTTATTTCTGCTGGCTTGTGCTTTGTTTATTCCAGCCATTACATTAAACAAAATTATTTCTCAGGAAAACCGTTATCTTGAAAAAGCAGCAAAGGAAATAGCATTTCAACCATCAGACAGAATTATATTTCTCGTTACAGCAGCAATGGAGGAAGCAAGGGATTACGAGGAACTTAGCAAGGATATATATGACCCGAACTAAGCACCCACACTTGCATTTACTGTAGGGGCCCGCTGCAGGTTTTATGATGAAGACATAAACTCAGCAGTGTTTATTCTGGATACAAATAAAAAAGTAGTAAGCGACTTCAATATTAATCCTAACGAGCTTAATTCTGACAGTGTAGTAAATTCCTCAATAAGGAATCTTGCAGGTACAAATTCAGTTACCGATGATGATGAAATTTACGAAAGCGAACCTGATTCTCTTGAACTAAATCTGTCATCCCTGCAGTTTGAAGATGGGAAAGTCATTCAGAACTCAGAGATGAAATTTTACGCTTCCATATCTTCTATTGAAAACCCTTCCCTCCGACACAGCGGATTTAGAAACATACTTGGTTACATAATTATAGCAGCCGGCTATGAAGCTAAAAATTACCTTACACAGTCTAACTTCGGCATTTTCGGAAACTTTACAAAAGGGAATATAATAAACAAGCTTACCTCAACACCTGTTATTACAGAATTCACTGACGGAGAAATCGCAGGCTCTTCTAACAGAGAAGTTTCCCGTTCTTTTACAAAATCACTTGATGCATTCAGGGAAAGCGTTAAAGATAAAGTAGATAAATCAGCACTTAGATATGATGAATTTGAAAATCAGATATATAAATCTTATTATGTTCTTACTCAAAGCAGAATATCCGGAAACACGCCGGTAGAAAAAATATACATAGTTAGCGTTAAAGTAAATGATTTCAGCCTGATAACATTTTTCTTTTTCAGATACTTATTGTTTGTAGTAACAATATTCTGTATTATTTTACTTATATATCTTATTTATAAACTAATTCTTTTCATTACATCCGGAAATAAATTTATAAAATTCGGTTTCAGAGAAAAGGTTTTTGCCTCTTTCCTCTTAGCTTCATTAATTCCAATAATCATTCTGGCAGCATATACACGTGAATTCGTAAAAAATAAAAATGAGGAATTCTATAAAAACTCTATCATATCTGACCTGAAATTAGTAGAAAATTATCTTAAGAAGAAAAAAGACGAATTAATAACTTCTCATAAAGGCGAGCCGAGTTACAGGGAAATTTTTTCAAAAGGATTTATCCAGTCTGAAAAGAACTTTAATTACTATGTAAAAAACAAGCTTGTCTCCACAACAAGTGAACAACTTTATAAATCTGATTTACTTGATTCAAGAATTTCAGGTAAAGCTTTTTATAATATCTCTATTCTTAAAAGAGATTTTTTCTCTGAATCCCAGAATATTGGAGATTTTACATTTATTGTAGGCTATAAACCAGTATATGATAAGTTCAACAATTTAGTCGGCATATTGTCTTCCCAGACTGTATTCAGACAATATGAAATCAACAGTGAACTTACAGAGAGTCTGGTTTACATTCTTGGACCTTATTTCTCAGCAGTCATAATTTTAATATTTATAGTGAACTTCCTTTCATACAGAATTTCAAACCCGATACTGAAACTTCAGAAAGCTACTGAGCAACTATCAAAAGGCAATACTGACATCAGGGTTAAATCAAAAGCTAAGGATGAAATAGGCGAACTTGTTAGATCATTTAACAGAATGGTTAAAGAACTTAAACGTTCCAGGGAGGAGCTGAAAAAGGCTGAACGTGAAGGAGCCTGGAGAGACATAGCAAGACAAGTTGCCCACGAAATAAAAAATCCTCTTACTCCTATGAAACTTTCAATTCAGTATCTTTACTCTTCATATAAAAATAATTCAGGGAATTTCAGTGAGATTCTGGAGAGAACAAAGAGACTGATTATAGATCAGATTGAAAGCCTTAACAGAATAGCTACAGAATTTTCTGATTTTGCAAAAATGCCAAGCAGAAATTATGAAGAACTTAGCATAAACGAGATACTTAATGACTTGGTAAGTCTTCTCAACACAGACAATCTGATCAAACTCAAAACCGGTGATGAAGTTTCTGATGTAAAAATCAGAGGTGACAAGTATGAATTAAAGCGTGCGCTTCTGAATATTATAAAGAACTCCATACAGGCTGTTGAAGCAAAAGATATTACTCAGGGCAAAATTGAAATTACAGCTGAAAAAACAAATGGCTATCTGAATGTGAAAATATGTGATAACGGCATAGGAATGAGTAAACAGATAAGAGAGAAACTGTTTGAACCTTATTTCTCTACTAAATCAAGCGGAATGGGTCTGGGTCTTGTTATTACAAAAAAAATACTTGATGATATGAAAGCAGATATTAAGGTAAAAAGCACTCCTGAGGTAGGTACAGAAGTGGATATACGTTTTCCTTTGTCATAATAAAAGACTCATCTCTTAAAATACCAGTATTCATCGTCCTCATAGAAAAAGTCCATACCGTAATGCTTTCTGATAAGGAATTTGAATACAATGAACTTACCTGGTGCTTTGGTTATTTTAGGATGTCTTCCGTAATCGTTACATGTGCTTAATTCAAACAAAGTTGTCCTCTGTATCTTGCTGGGCTTATACTCTCCCACATATACGGTATTGGCTTTCTTCATAAGTTACTAATAATTATGACTAAATATATTAAACTGTGATTTAAATGGCAAGGGCTTGAAAAATCTTTATTAAATTATTCCAGATAGTGTCATAAAGAATTAATACTATCCCTGTCTCTTATACACATCT
>JAOADS010000079.1 GCA_026417195.1 Ignavibacteria bacterium
CCAAGTCCTGCTGCAGTAGTCTGTATCAAAGGATTAGCTCCGGATCCGGATTTCTGGAAAGTTACTGTCCTTGTGGCATTCGGCTTGGGACCTGTTACGTTGATTATATAATTCGCACCGGTCTCAACATGTCCTGCTGCTATGTTAAACGTTACATGGCCTGATACTCCCTGTGTATTAAGGTCTGTAATTGCCGCAAGAATAGTTGCATAGCTTCCCGGTATTGTATAAGTACCGCTAAGCTGCGAGAAAGAGGTGTTTGTTAATGTAAGTAAAAAAAGAACTGTAAAAAGAGTAAATATCTTTTTCATAATTTCCCTCTTAAATTGATTTATGATTTTAAAAACTTATTTTTTTGCTTTATTAAAAATTATTATTAATTACTTATCAAATCTGCAGCCCTTGACATAAGGAGTATGAGTACCAAAAAAACTATCATTAATATGATCAGTCCTTTTATTTCTTCATTACCGGAAATAACTCCGTTATTTCTTTTCTTTAGTCTATCCATATATAATGAATGATAGTAAAGTTATAGTTATAATCAGTATGAACACTAATATTTTCATTTGTTAGTTTCTCTTTAAAAACTTCTTAAAATTTTCTGAATAATCTGGGGCGTAAATCTAAACTTACTATTTTGAAAAGTCAAAGGAGAAATTTTCTTGAAATAGACAATAAAACTAATACTTTAAAATATTAAGATGGTGTTTATTAGTATTTTATAAAGCAATGTTTAGACAAAAAATTGCTTAAAAAATTTTTTTAAATCTGGCTTCAGAATGGTAAATTTATGGGACAGGGATGATTAAGAGTGTGTCTTATAGCCGAAAGCGGCTATCTGTTTCTTTTGATTTACTGCGGATGTTTGGATTCCCAATTCCCTGGGAATGACATTTGATATTAAGAAGTGTTAACGCTTATTATAAAAAGGAACTGCAAACTCCCTTACCTACATATGAAAAACGGAACTTGCGTAAAGAATCCGGAAAATCTTTCATAGTGAATGCTTCAAGATAAGATCAATCACTTCCCTCACACAACCCTTACCTGCCGGTGTTTTGGTAACGTAATGAACTTCATTTCTCACCTCTTCCACTGCTTCCGGCGGGCAGCATGAGAAAGCTACTTTTCTGAGAAGAGGAAGGTCAAACAGATCATCTCCTATGAAACAGAAGTTTTCCCATTGAAGTGAGTATTTATTGCGGATATCTTCAGCAGCTGACAGTTTGTCTTTACAGTTTTCATAAAGTTCTTCTATCTTAAGTCTCTGGGCTCTGTGTTTATTAGCTTCTGCAGATCTGCCGGAGATTATTGCAAATTTCAAGCCAGCTTCCCTGCCTCTTTCAATTCCGTATCCGTCGTGAGCATGAAATACTTTAATAACTCTTCCGTCAGGAAGATATGGCAACGTTCCGTCAGTGAGGACTCCGTCACAGTCCATAAGAACAAATTTAATAGCTGACAGGTCTGGTATTTTTTTCATTTTTATTTGGAAAGTTGATTTAGTAAATTGTGAATAAATATTTTTTAAAAGTATGTTTAAATTCTTTCTCTGTTTATTTGTTCTGGTTAAT
This sequence comes from Ignavibacteria bacterium, assembly GCA_026417195.1. Classification (GTDB taxonomy): domain Bacteria; phylum Bacteroidota; class Ignavibacteria; order Tepidaquicellales; family OLB5; genus JAOADS01. Next base: position 1,578 of record JAOADS010000079.1, read on the forward strand.
ATAACAATAGCACAGGATGACATTTCACAGATTGAAAAGATGCGTTATCAGGCTATGATAGATTCTGATGTTCAGACTTTAAACTCCCTGCTCCACGATATGCTTGTATATAATCACTCAGACGGAACCAGTCAGACTAAGGAAGAGTTTATAAAATCAGTTGCAGAAGGAAAACTTGATTATAAAAAAATTGAAACAGATAACGTAACCGTTATAGGTTTTAAAACTACAATCATACTTAGCGGAATTGTTCAGATGGATGTGGTTTTGAATAACCAAGACTTGAAAATCAAAAGCCGTTTCTCAGCAGTTTATGTATCAGATAAAGGCTGGAGACTTATTCTCTGGCAGACTACTAGAATGGAATAATAATTTCCTAAATTGTTAAAACTTTTCTGAAACAATGGAAATAGCATTAAGTATTTTTCTCGGAATAGGGCTTGCTGCAAGTGCTGGACTCAGGGTATTTCTGCCGCTTCTTGTTGCAAACATAGCTCATTATGCCGGTTGGGTGAACTTCTCAGATGGATTTGACTGGATGGGAAGTCTGCCAGCATTTATAGTTTTCCTTTCAGCAACTCTTATTGAAGTAGCTGCCTATTATGTGCCCTGGCTTGATAATGCTTTAGATACAGCCGCAGTTCCCCTTTCAGCTATAGCCGGAACCCTGCTTTCAGTTTCTTTTATTACCGGTGTTGATCCGGTCTTTCAGTGGATTTTAGGTATAATAGCCGGAGGCGGAACAGCAGCCCTTGTTAAAACGGCATCTGCTGCAACAAGAGCTGGTTCATCCGCAACTACCGGAGGGCTTGGGAACTGGATAGTTTCATCTGTTGAGAACATAGCTTCGCTTATAATGTCGCTTATTTCAGTTCTCGTCCCAATAGTAGCAGGGATTCTCATAGCCGGATTTATAATTTACAGGTTACAGAAAATCGCAGTCAGAAAGACCTCTGAATCAGGCTCAAATTGAATTGCTGATATTATTGTCATTTACTCTTACCTTAACCATTTCTGTCTGTTATTCATCAGACAGATATTCTCTGTGGCTCAAACCTTCATTTTTCAGGGGATATAACATCTTATATGAATCTCCCAAAACCCAGAAAGACATTTCAGATTTCAGAAATTACGGTGGAAACCTGCTTCAGATAGGAACAAGGGGATTTGTAAAAGAAGACAATCCTTACGATACCAATTTTATCAATATAGCTGGCGTTGATTCAATTGTTAAGTTCTGCAGGGTTGAAGGAATTTATTATGTAATAGCTGTTCGCTCAGGTCCGGGAGCTTACGATACTTATTATGAAACAGAAGGTTTGACTCCTCCATCAAGAATATGGGATGAAGGAAATGAAAAGGAAAGGAAACTTTATGCAGATATGTTAAAGATGATTGTAATCCGGTATAACGAAGATTCTCTTTTCGTTGGTATTAATATTCTGGTTGAACCAAGGCCTAAGGTTTTCTCTGTACCGGCTAATTTTTCATCCTTGTATAAAAGTTTTCTGGAGAAGTTTTATAATATAAATATGGGTAAGGTGTTGCAGTATTTTACAGATGAAGTGAGAAAAACAGATAAAACCATTCCTATACTTATACAGAATTTTGCTTATTCAACACCTGAGCTTTTTCCGGCTTATGAAGTTGAAGATCCTTATATAGTTTATGATGTTCATTTCTACGGACCTTATGAATATACCCATGCGGACAAACCTTATTCAGCTAAATATCCTGCTTACTATAAAAGTATTATATCGCTTGAAGATGAATATTACAATTATGCCTTCCTGAAAAATAAAATCTTCCGTGAAGCAAGAAATTTTCAGTTAAAAACAGGCAGACCCTTCATACTGGGGGAATTCGGTATCAGGTATCCTCAGTATGGTTCTCATCTTTATTTACATGATGTAATGTCAATTTGTCTTGAATATGGCTGGCATTTCGCCTTATGGGACTGGAGACGTGGTGAATCTGAAGAATGGAATATAGAAAATTTCAGTGACACGCTTTCCTGGAAAACTGTGAAAGAATTTTTTAAGAGGTAATTAATAATTATATTTACAAAAGTAAATCTTAAAACAATCTGATATGAAACTGACACCATTATTTTTTTCATTAATCTTTATTACTTCGCTTTACTCAGATCAACTTCAGTGGTTAACTCTTGAGCAGGCGAAGAAAACAATTGAATATCTGAATGAAAATGATGTTAAGGAAGTAGTATTATGGTGTGCATGTTGTGATAACGACGTTAAACAGAAAGTAGTGGTAGAAAAATTTTACTACAGACAGACTGAAAATCCGGCTTACTATGAAATTGTTATAGAGGGAACATCCACAGGTGCGCCTTTGAATAAGGCAGTTGACCTTGCATATGTTCATGTGAAACGGGGAAGTAAATGGAGATGCCTTGGCAAGGAGCTAAAGTTTGAGTGTAATCCATGCACAAAACCATTTAAGTTCTGATGAGTTTTAGGGCAAGGTTACTTATAGGAGTCTTTATAGCTCTTATAGCAGTGGTATCTTATTTCATGAAAACTGATGTTAATCCGGTAACCGGAGAGAAGCAGAGGGTAAGCCTTACGGTTGATCAGGAAATAAGATTAGGATTGCAAAGCACACCTGAGATGATAAAACAATTCGGAGGACTTCATCCGGACAAAAAACTAAGAGACTATGTTGAAAAGACCGGCAGGAAATTAGTACAGTCAACAGAGGCGTCAGGTTCTCCATATAAATTTAACTTTCATTTACTCGCTGATGATCAAACGGTAAATGCATTTGCACTTCCCGGCGGACAGATATTCATAACAAACGCTTTGTTCAGGAGGCTTAAGACAGAAGATCAGCTGGCGGCAGTTCTTGCACATGAGATAGGACATGTGATAAACCGTCACAGTGCTGAGAGGCTGGCTAAGCTGGAATTAACCGAAGGTCTGATCAGGGCTACTGATATTGCATCAGGTGATCCGGGAATGCTCTCACGGTTTGTTGGAAATATAATAAACATGAAATACAGCAGGGAAGATGAAATTGAGTCTGACAGCTACGGAGTTAAGTATCTCATACAGTCTGGATACGATCCTGAAGCAATGATAGATGTTATGAAAATTCTCAAGGAAGCTGCCGGCGGAGGAAATCAGCCGGAATTCATGAGCACTCATCCCGCTCCGGATAACAGGATTGAGAAAATCCGTGAAGCGATAAAACTTTACAAGAAGTGAAAAATACACTCTCTCTGTTTCTGCCCGCTTTAATCCTTCTTTCGTGCTCAGCTAGCAGAGAAACCTCATATAAAATCACTCTTGAATCTTCGCAATGGATAGCAGATTCACTTGATGGAAAGAAAGTTTCGCTTTCGGGAAGCAGCGAGATAACCCTTGAGTTCGACAAGCCTAACGGTAAGGTTCACGGATTTGCAGGTTGTAACAGATATTCCGGAAATTACAGTGTGAATAATGAAAATATAAAATTCTCGGATATATCTTCCACTGATGCATATTGTTCAGATTATGATACTGAAACCAAGTTCCTCAGAATTCTGCTTACTTCAGACAGATATTCTTTAACATCCGCATTTTTGAAAATATACAGCTCAGGAAAACTTGTTATTGTGTTGAGAAAAAGAAAATGATTACTCATCTGAAGAATAATACAGGATTCTGGTTCTGCTTATCAAACTTTATTTTATGGATTTATTTTACTCTCAAGCCACGGCATAATATTAAATGCATCAAAGGCATTTTCCTCATTAGGGTCATTGCGGATTTTGGACAAATCCATCTGCATGAATTCGAGCATTTCAATAATTTCCTTTTCGGTTTTCACTCTGAATGCCTGTCTGACGTAGTTAAGAATAATTTTTTCATATTTATAAATTTTATTTCTCTTTGTCAGGAAATAATATGCCATTCGGAGCGCATGTTCTATTAAATCCGGATTTCCTGATTCATAAGCTGCGATTAAATTCATAACTCTCGCGTAACACTGATAATCTTCAGAGAGGTCAACGTTTGGCAGAGAGATAAGTCTGTTCAGCCACGTTCTGCAGTTCTCAAATTTTACCCGATAAAAATAAAGTCTTGCGATAACATAATACCAGACAATTTTCTGCTGCGGACTAAGTGTCTTTTCATAAAATGTATGATTCTCTTCAGCATCCTTCAGGGCTGATTCCGCCCACTCGATATACATTCCGTCTGCAGCTGTTGAGAAGATAGATATTCCTTTATAATAGTAAAGATCTTTTCTTTCACGTTCTGTTAAGTTGCCGAATACTGAAGGAATTTCTTCCATCTTCCTGTAAGTTTTCTCGTATTCACTGTATTCTTCAGCTCTCACAGTCATTACGAGCAGTGAATAAAGCGAAACAATGTATTCATGAATTGATGCCTTGTCTTTTCTTAACTCATCTTCAACAAGTTCAGAATATTTCTTGCCATATATTAATCTGTTTTTGTAATCTTCTTTCCACTGAGAGGCTACAAGTTTGATGTTATAAAATTTTCTCAACGCAGTATTGCTTAAAGCCCGTTTTTCATCCTGAAGTAACGCTTCTTCCGTTATTTCATTTACGGCATTCAAGGCTGCTGAGTCTCTTGCCTTGGATGTAGGATATTTCTGAAGCATAAGTGTAAATCTTGAACCGAGCTCAGTCATTTCAGAATCATTTTTAAGCTTTACAAGATTTTCCTTTGTCTCAGCTGAAATTTTTCTGATCTCAGATTCATAACCAGCGGCATCCAGCATATATCTTGCCAGTATTCTTTCTCTTGATAGTATTGCATGAAGATAAACAAACATTTCTTTCTCAACTGCGATTTTCTTTGCCCGCTTCAAGGCGTTAAGACTTTGTTTTAAAAGCATCCTTGAATAAAGTATGTCGCTTTGTTCTATCAGGTTTTTCACTTTTGATTCAGGTGAATTGCCTTCGTGATATTCATTAATGCCCTTGAGTAGCAGATTATAAAGATTGTTCTTGATAATTGAAAAATGTCTGGTATTATCCTTCCCCATTTTCTTTTTCAGCCTGACCTCATCATAAGTTTCATTCTCACCTGCAAAACTCAGCAGATTCTCAAACAGCTTTAACATATTTCCCTCTTTTCCCGAAGAATAGAATTTCAAATACCTTCGCAGGAAGGATTTCTCCTTCCGGTTCATGCTTTTTATAAGGTCAAATATGTCTTTTGAAACAGGCATTCTGAATTAATCTGAAAAATACACTTTTTAGGTTTTTAGTGCTTTTTTTCGCTTTATAGTGCAATATAGCCAATATTTTTAGATTAATCCTGTAAGAAATTTATTTTGCTCTGCCTGAATCATGATTTTAAATTTGCATCAATTCAATCCATCATCTCAGTAAGATTCATATTACTTTCTCTCTTCTGAGATGATGGGGAACAAAGGTAAGTAGGGCTGGCTGACAGGTCAGCCCGAAAACCTGAAAATAAAAAAGTTTTCCGATTAATTACATAAAACAAAATCATCCATGAAAGGAGATAAAAAATGAAACCAATCTTTAAAACACTTTTAATCACATTCATTTCAATCAATGCATGCTTATATGCTCAGTGGGTAAGCGTTACATCAGGAACATCTCTGCACCTGAATACAGTAAGTGTGGTTAATTCAACCTTAGCTTATGTTGGCGGAGGTTCAGGCACGGTATTAAAAACCACTAATGCAGGTTTAAACTGGACGACTAAACCCCAGCCTGATAGTGGTACTATAACTTCCTACAGTTTCCCTACGGATGTAACAGGATGGGTATCAGCAAGCAATGGTGTGTATAAAACAACAAACGGAGCTTCAAACTGGACACAACAGTTATCGGGTAAGTATATCAAGGTTAATTTCATTAATGTAAATACAGGCATTGCAATAACTTATTCTTCAGGTACCTCATCTATACAATATACTACAAACGGAGGAAGTAACTATCAGAATATAACATTTACAACAAGGACAAATTTAAGAGGAAGAGACATTTTAATGTTAGGTAGTGCAGTTTGGCTTGTGTTGGCAGATAATAGTACAGGTGACTCATCTTTTGTTTTTAAAACTACAAATACAGGAAGTTCTTTCTCGCTGGTTTTTTCAGCAAATGAGCATATGCTAAACTTTGATTTCCTGAATCCCAGTATCGGAATGATGGTCGGTAATAATGGAGTTGTAAGAAGAACTACTGACGGAGGAAGTTCGTGGTCTCTGATAAACATAGGCACTTCACAACATCTGCAAGATGTTTACTTTATTAACACTTCAAGAGGCTATATAGTAGGAAATTCAGGTACTATTTTTAAAACTACAAATTCCGGTATTAACTGGTTTCAGCAGACAAGCGGAACAACACAAAGTCTCATAGGCGTAAGCGGCACAAGTGATGAATCCATAGTAATTGCCTGCGGTTCAAATGGCACAATTCTCAGAACCACAAACGGAGGAGTAACATTTGTAACTCCTGTCAGTTCCGAAGTTCCGGAGAGGTTTTCTCTTAATCAGAACTATCCCAACCCGTTTAATCCGGTTACAAATATAGAGTTCAGTGTAGCTGAAGCAGCTTTGGTAACACTGAAAGTTTATGATATTCTTGGCAGGGAGGTATCAATGCTGTTAAATGATAAGCTTTCCCCCGGAATATACAGAACCCAGCTTGACGGCTCATTGCTGCCAAGCGGAACTTACTTCTACAGGTTGACTGCCGGAGAGTTTACTGAAACAAGGAAGATGATTTTGATAAAATAATCTGTTAAGGGCAGGCTGAAATCTTCAGCCTGCCCAAACGTTTAACCCTCATCATAAATGAATTGAGAAAAAATGAAAAAGGTTTTTAAAATATTGTTGTCTGGATTTATTTTAATTGGTGCTTATTCATATTCACAGTGGGTAAGTGTTACGTCAGGTACAAGTAATTTTCTCAGTTCGGTATTTGTTGTAAACTCCGGTACTGCCTTCACCTGCGGCATTTCAGGAACAGTATTAAGAACAACAAATGCAGGGCTTAACTGGACAAGTGTAACTCAGCCGACAAGCGGAACTGTCAATTCACTCAGTTTTCCCTCTGACGGAAACGGAATTACCGGATGGGCTGCCGCTAACGACGGATTCTATAAAACAACGAACAGCGGTGTAAACTGGACATCACAACTTAGCGGCGGTAACTACACCGCCGTATGGTTTATTAATCTGAATACTGGCATTGTAATCAGGTCTTCCCCGTCTTCCCAAATACAATACACTTCTAACGGAGGAGCAAGTTTTCAGGATATAAACTTTACAACGAGAACGGATCTGGTTGGAACAGATGTTGCAATGTTAAGTACCGCAATCTGGTATGTGTTGGCAAGAAAAAACACAAATGATTCATCCTTTGTATTTAAGTCAACTAACGGAGGAAGCAGTTTCATATTAACTCTGCCTGTAGTTAGTATTCATAATAAACTTGCTTTCATTGATCCCAATACAGGAATTTTAGCGGGAAATAACGGAGCTTTAAGAAGGACTACAGACGGAGGCAATAACTGGACGGTAATTAATACCGGGACAAGTCTTAGTCTGTTTAGTTCCAGCTTCATTAACTCAAACACCGGATATGTGGTTGGTTCTGGTGGTCTTATACTTAAAAGCACAAATGCCGGAGCTAACTGGTTTAGTCAGACAAGCGGAACAACACAAAGTCTCTTCGGCGTAAGCGGCACAAGTGATGAATCCATAGTAATTGCCTGCGGTTCAAATGGCACAATTCTCAGAACCACAAACG
>JAOADS010000007.1 GCA_026417195.1 Ignavibacteria bacterium
GTGATATACTGATACCGGCAGCTCTTGAAAATCAGATTACAGAACATAATGCCCATAACATAAAAGCTAAAATAATAGGTGAAGGTGCTAATGGTCCCGTTACACCTAAAGCAGAAGAGATCTTACTGAGTAAGAATATTCTGATAATACCAGATTTGTATCTTAATGCTGGCGGAGTTACGGTATCTTATTTTGAATGGCTTAAAAACCTTTCACATGTTGCCTTTGGCAGAATGGGCAGAAGATATGATGAAATAATGAATAAGACACTTGTGAGTGCTATTGAGAATGCAACTAATACAAAGCTCAGCGAAGCACACAGAAAAACTTTAATCCGTGGTGCTGACGAAGAAGATCTTGTTAATTCAGGTCTTGAAGAAACTATGATAACTGCATATCATCAGATCAGGGAAATAAAACTTCAGAACCCTGAAATAGATGGATTAAGGACAGCTGCTTTCGTCTCAGCTATCAGGAAAATTGCAACTTCATATATGTCACTCGGAATTTTCCCTTAGTACCGCTGATTATTTAGTAAATACTTTTTCAGTTCTTTCCCTTCCGGTGAATCACTTAGATTCATTACTTATTTCACGGTTTCATCCCGTCAACACCACACTTTGAATTGAATAAAACACTGAATTTCAATATTTTTGTGAATATTTCAAAATCCTCAAAATTTTAAACATATGTCGGCAAAAATCGCAATTAACGGTTTCGGAAGGATAGGCAGGCAGGTTTTAGGAGTTATGGCAGAAAGAAATCTGCTGGGCAGTGAAATTGACGTTGTAGCTGTTGTTGACGTCAGTACTGATGCAAAATACTTCGCCTATCAGATGAAATATGATTCAGTTCATGGGAAATTCAAAGGTGATATTTCAAGCGAGGGCGATGACGTAATAGTAGTTAACGGTGAGAAGATAAAATGCATTATGGCAACCAAAGACCCCTCACAGCTTCCCTGGAAAGATCTTGGTGCAGATATAGTAATTGAATGCACCGGCTTGTTTACTGAAAAAGAAAAAGCAGAGGGACATATTCAGGCAGGTGCAAAAAAAGTTATAATATCAGCACCTGGTAAAGGTGATATGAAAACCTTTGTAGTAGGGGTAAACGATAACGAATATGATCCGAAACAACATAACATTATATCAAATGCATCCTGCACAACTAACTGTCTTGCTCCGTTAGTATATGTTCTTATTAAGGAAGGGATTGGTATTGAAACCGGCTTGATGACAACCATCCATGCCTACACTGCTACTCAGA
>JAOADS010000080.1 GCA_026417195.1 Ignavibacteria bacterium
CCCTTAACGCAGATGATATTCATGTTCAGCATGACGATAACCTTGAAAACCAGTTAGTCCTGAATATGGGCCCGCAGCATCCGGCTACTCACGGTGTGCTGAGAGTACTCGTTAAGCTGGATGGGGAAACTGTAGTAAGTTCCGTTCCGGAGTTAGGATATCTTCACAGAGGATATGAAAAACTTGCTGAGAATATGACGTTCCATGAATTCATTCCTCACACAGACAGGCTTGATTATCTTGCTCCGCTTAATAATAATGTTGCTTACGTTCTTGCAGTAGAGAAATTACTTAAAATTGAAGTAACTCCGAGGGCAAAATATTTACGAACAATCTGCTGTGAATTAGCAAGAATTGCATCACACTGTGTATGGCTGGGAACGATGGCAATGGACGTTGGTGCGATGACTGTGTTCCTGTGGTCTTTCAGGGAAAGAGAAAAAATTCTTGATATATTAGACCTACTTACCGGTGTAAGGTTTACTACAAGCTACACCCGTATAGGCGGTATGGCATTGGACATGAGTGTTGAAGCAGAAAATGCAATAAAAAATTTCATAACTCAATTCATACCTAATCTTGAAGAATGCAGGGCTTTGATTGAAAGGAACAGGATATTTATAGACAGATGCGAAGGAGTAGGTTATATCTCGCCTGAAGATGCACTCTCAATTGGTCTGACCGGTCCTAATCTAAGAGCTGCTGGATTCGCAAGAGACTTAAGAAAAGATGAACCTTACCTGATTTACAACGAAATAGAATTCGATATTCCGACATACACGGAAAGCGATACACTTGCAAGATATTACGTAAGAATAAAAGAATTTTATGAAAGTGTTAGGATAATAAGACAATGTCTGGAAAAGATTCCAAGTGGTCCTATAAATGCTGACGATGCGAAAAACGTTTTGCCTGATAAAGAAAAAGTTTATACCAAAATGGAAGAGCTTATACATGATTTCATGATCGTAAACTTCGGTAACCAGCCAGAAAAAGGAGCTGAAGCATATCAGGCTGTTGAATCCCCGAAAGGTGAGCTTGGATTTTATATAATAAGCGACGGCAAAGGTTATCCATTCAGATTAAAGATAAGGTCGCCTTCATTTGTAAATCTTGGAGCGTTACCGATTATGATGAAAGGATGTATGATATCAGACATAGTTGCTATTATAGGAAGCATAGACCCAGTGATGGGAGAAGCTGATAAGTAAATAATTCAATCCATAGCATTGAACGAAATCAAATTTACAGAGGAAAACCTGAAAAAACTGGAAGAGGCGAAATCCCGCTATCCGAACACACACGCAGCCCTGATGCCTGCATTATGGATAGCACAGGAGCAGTTCGGCTGGCTTTCAGAAGACGTGATGAGATATGTCGGTAATATCCTTAATATACCCTATGAACATGTTCTCGGTGTCGCCGAGTTTTATACTATGTATAACAAAAAACCTGTTGGCACGTATCATCTGCAGGTTTGCACAAATATTTCCTGTATGTTATGCGGCGGTTATGATGTTCTTGATTATATATCAAACAAACTGAACATAAAACCGGGAGAAACCACATCAGACGGGAAATTCACATTGAGCGAAGTAGAATGTTTGGGAAGCTGCGGAACAGCTCCAATGATGCAGGTAAATAATTACTATGAAGAAAATCTTACAAAAGAAAAAATTGACCAATTGCTGGAAAAGCTATCTAATTCATAATGGAGAATTTTGAACCTGTAATATTAAAAAATATACCCGACCTTCATAAATTAGATGTATATCTGAAGCACGGCGGATACAGTGCTCTTGAAAAGTCCCTGAAGATGAAACCTGAGGGAATAATAGAAGAGGTTAAGAAATCCGGACTGAGAGGCAGAGGAGGAGCATGTTTTCCTACAGGGCTCAAATGGTCTTTCATGCCTCAGAAAACTGATAAACCAAAGTATCTATGTTGTAACGGAGATGAATCTGAACCAGCTAGTTTCAAAGACAGGGAAATATTTGAAAAAAATCCTCATCAGTTCATAGAAGGTACTTTAATAGCTGCTTATGCAATGGGTGTGAAAATTGCATATGTTTACATCAGAGGAGAATATTACAGATGGATTGAACTTCTTCAGAAAGCAATTGACGATGCTTACTCAAAGGGATTTATTGGTAAAAATATATTAGGTTCAGATTATTCAGTTGACATATACATTCACAGAGGAGCTGGGGCATACATATGCGGCGAGGAAACAGCTCTTCTTAATTCAATTGAAGGTAAAAGAGGCATTCCGAGATTCAAACCCCCGTTCCCTGCCAATTACGGCTTATGGGGTTGTCCTACAACTATAAACAATATCGAAACACTTGCAAACATACCGGAGATAATAAATAAAGGAGGGGAATGGTTCAGTAAGATCGGTGAACCTAAACATCCGGGAACACTTTTGTACGGATTAAGTGGTCACATAAATAAACCGGGAATATATGAACTCCCTTCAGGTACTTTGTTAACTGACTTGATATATAAGTACGGCGGCGGAGTAAAGGACAATAAACCTATCAAAATGATAATTCCCGGTGGATCTTCAATGCCACCTCTCAGAGGTGATGAAATTGAAGGTCTTAAAATGGATAATGAAAATCTTAAATCGGTCAATTCCTACATAGGAACTGCCGGTATAGTTGTAATGAATGAAGATACTGATGTTGTAAAAGTGATTAAAAGAATAACAAAATTTTATTATCACGAATCATGCGGACAGTGTACACCATGCCGCGAAGGATGTGGCTGGATGCTGAAAATTCTTGAAAGGATAGATAATGGATTAGCTACAAGCAAGGATATAGAACTTTTAAATGATGTAGCTAATAACATAGAAGGTAACACTATTTGTGCTTTCGGAGATGCAGCTGCCTGGCCCGTAAAATGGGCTATTAAGAAATTCCTGCCAGAGTTTGAGAAAAAGGTAAAAAATGAAATCAATCTGCCAATAGCTAATTCCGTTCACTCTTTAAGAGTAACCTACAAAGTGTAGAAAAACCCTCCAAATTTCAAAAATTTTAGCATAGAACAAAATTTCTAACGTGATTCTGGTATTGTATTTTTATTTTAAATGGTAAATATTGCCCGCAAAGTTTAAAGCTTTTTCAGGTTAGTGATAATAATTACCATATTAACTAATTTATTTAATTAAAACTAAAATTAAACTTAAACGGAGCAAGTAAAAAATGGAGCAAACTGCCAACCTAACCAAAACTGGAGGAAATTCAAATCAGTTATTTGGAAAAGATTTTAAAAAAGACAACTTAGAAAAACGGGTTAAAGAGTTATTAAGGCAATCAACTGAATACCATGAGTTAAAACAGTACGTAATTAACCGAGGTGTAAACAAAATTCAGAATGAAGGTGTGGCAGGAAGATTCGCTCCAGCTATACCATCACTGATAGCTCTCGTTTTGTCTGTCTTTATTGATGTAGCACATGTTCCTTTTCTCGGAAAAGTCGCTGAAAATATGGCAAACTGGATTTTCCCGGGTTCAGTCACATTAAATAAAGGAGTAGAACCAGTATCTCTGTGGTGGATGCCATTCATAGTTTATGCTCTGTTCATACTTTTGGCTGAACTTTCTTACAGAAAGCTAATGAAAGAAGTCAGTTCAAAGGGTTGTTCTCAGGAAATTATAGAAAGAATCACAAGCAGATATGCATCTATAGTTGATGGTATAGGTACTGCCTTACCTCTTTTAGGTGCTGCTATTTTGTTGATTTCAATAAAAGAAGGTCCGACTATATTTTTAGGTTTCTCAGTACCGTTTGAAGTAAAAGCTATTGTAATACTTGCTATTGCTAAATTATTTGAAGGTGTCTTTGAAGCACAGGGTTTAAAATTTGCCGAACTCAGGGAAGAACTGAATGACTTAGAAAAAGAATACTTTACTGAAAGAGAAGACATTCATCAGAGAGCTATTTTACAGAAATTGCATGATGGTTTCGCCATGGGAACCAGCTCAGTAACAGGATATGAAAAGTTTTCAAAAGAAGAAGCCGCTGCTATTCAGGATTCTCTTAGAAAAGCTAATGAGTTCAGTGAAAATATCTCAAAACAGGTAGTGATTATGAAAAATGCTATCTCTGAAATGAGTAAAACAAATATTCATGATTCGGAACTTCTAAAAGAACTCCAGAATACAACTCAGTCACTTACTACAGCTCTTGCTGCAGCTTCACAGACTAAAGAATACAGCGAAATTATGAAACAAAATCTTGAGTCTATGCGTAACCTTATGAAAGAGCTTGAAAATGTAAAATATCCGGATGAAGCTTTGCTGAAAGAATTACAGGTTACATCTCATATGCTGACCGAAACTGTAAATTCTCTTAAAGACGCTCAGGCAATAAAAGGTTTAGATAATCTGGCATATCTTGCAGGTAAGAGAAATTAAAAACTAGAATTGGGGAGATACTAAAATGAAAAAAAATAGAGATGTAAAATTTATTATATACCAGTCATTATATATCTTCGTAGTATGTGTTGTTGCTTTGAAAGGAGCAAATCTTGATCTCACTCAGGTAATTGAAGATGACGGAACAATCAGAGCAAGAATAACCGAAGATTCCCTACAAAAACTTCTTGATGCACTGAAAAGATCAATTATTGTTGATACTAACATATATGTCTTGATCAAAAAAGAAGATCTGGCACGTATGGATGATAAAATAAAACAGCTTGTAGTAAGTGCATCTAATGTAAGCATAACATCATCTCCCGTTTCCGTAACTCAGCCTATAGTGGAACAACCGAAGATTGAGGAGAAACCACCTGAGGAGAAAAAAGATCCGGGTGAAATGAAAGAAATAAGAATCGGTAATATAGTCCTTCATCAGTTTACGATGAACACTTTAAATAATCCATATGATACACCTCTTGAAATCGTAGGCATAACCACTATACCTCCAAAAAGTTCTAAAACATTTGAAACAGGAGGACAATCATCTGTAGTGATCCGTGTGGGCGATCAGACAAAAACTGTAGAGTTAAGACCAAATGAAAAACCGAAAATAAGTTTCGCAAGAATCGCTTCTATGGGAGAGGATACACGTGTAAGTGTATTACAGACTACTACAGGATTCAGAGTTACAATTACAGATGATTTTCCCGGACAGCTTGATATTAAATTCAACGGTCCTGTCACTGTGAAGCAGCAGGGATCAAACACATTTGATGTAACCCTGAATGCATTTGGTTCACGCTCAGCTTTCGAGAGATTTACTGATGGAAAAGATTCCCCATATCAGATAGGTTTTACTGTTACTGTAACTGATAAAATAGCCGGACATAAAATAAGTGGTCAAAACACTTTCATTTTCGGAGAATGGTAAGAAACATATTATTAACTAATACATAAAACAATGGAAAATAAAACAAACTTCAATCTATTTGTTCTCTTGATGATAGGTTTATTTACTATCATCTTACAAAACTCCAGCATATTTGCTCAGAATGAAGACCCTAATAATCCAAGAACCTGGAAATATTTTAAAATACTTGCCAGGACTGAGGATGACAGTATCTTCTTTCTGGTTCAGGATGATCTGGGAATAGATCCTAAACTTGAAAGCTTCAATATAATAGTTAACATATCAGATCCTAATGAACAAAACCAGTATGTTGTTATTGGAGCCGATGAATTTGATCCTTCGGCGACGAGGGCACCTTTTTCCCAGTTATCCAAAAAAGTTCAGACCGGTCTGATAAACTGGGCAGGAACTAATAAAGAAAACCTTAATCCGAAAAAACTTGATTACGCATCAGTCTTTATAGACGTTATTCGTCAGATAAAGATTAAGGAATTCATAGCACCGCCTAAGAAAGAAAGGGCTATCAGAAATACCACAGCCTATATCAATCCATACTTCACGGTATTCGGATGGGAACCTCTCGGAATTCCTGTGAAAAGGTCGATAGGTTTCACATTTGGTATGGGAAATAAATATTCAGGTCCATTTGAAAGTGATGAAATAAGCGCTGGTTTCAATATGCTCGGAGTAAATGTATCTTATGTTACAAGGATACGTGAATTGAATACGCATGACCTTGGTTCAGACAGTGTTGAAAACAAACCGTGGAAACAATATAATGCCATATTTATGCCACCCAGAGGTTTGAAATTAACATATGTAATTCCTCTAGGTAACTTCCTGGAAGTAGGGGTTTACAGCGAAATTAAAGAAACAGGTGTAACTCCCGGGGGCGGACCACCTTTATATGTATTCAGGAATAAGAAAGATTCCACATTAATGCCTAACAATATAGTAACCGGTTCAAACCTGATAGCCGAGTTCCGATATCCATTTAGAATGTTTGGTTCCACAAGAACACAGTTTTATGTTTCATATTACATGAATGAAACCCATATAGGTTTATTCACCAGAGAGAGCAGGTTAGTAGGTTCAGTATTTGATTTCAGAGTTAATGCAACTTTAAAGAAGATAAGAAACTTCCAGCTTCTGGTGGAAATTATGGTTTCAGACATTGCGGAAAGTTTTGCAAATAACTCTTTTGCTGTAGGTCCTTCTATTAGGTTATCAAAACTTGATACGGGAAAATTCGGACTTCTTTCTGCATTTGTGAACTTCAGATTCAAACTAGGTGATTATTACGACGAAAGAGAAAAGAAATAATCTTAATTTTTGAATAAAAGGGACTGTAAAATTAATTAAATTAATTTCAGTCCCTGAGTAAAAAAACGTAAAAGGGGGATGATTTGAAAGGAGGTAATAGTTCAGAAACCGATGAGTTAATATATTTGATATCGCATGATTTTCAGGAGCCTCTCCGAATGGTGTCAAGTTATCTGCAGTTACTTGAAAGAAAGTATAAAGACGGTTTAGATGAAAATGCAAGAGAATACATAAGATTTGCAGTTGATGGCTCTGTAAGGATGAAGAATATGCTTGAAGCTCTTTTAAGATATTCAAGGATATCAAGTACAGAACTGAAACCTGAAATTATTGACCTTGAAAAAATTTTAAATAAAGCAATAACTCAAATAAAGTCAGAATATCCGGAAAAAAAATTCAGGCTCAGTTACAGACTTTCAGATGAAATAAAATTAGTTGCTGATCCGTTTCTGATACAAGTTCTTTTTCATAATCTTATTGAAAATTCAGTCAAGTTCAACGAGAACATGATAGAAATCACAGTAGAAGATTTCGAGAATGATTCAAAATGGGGTTACATAGTCAGTGATAACGGTATAGGTATTAAAACAGACTATCATGATAAAATATTCGGAATTTTTAAAAGACTGAATAACAATATGCCCGGCACAGGTGTAGGTCTGGCTTTATGCAAGAAGATAGTGGAAAAGCATGGAGGTGAAATATGGATAGAACCTATGAACAATAAAGGAACAAAGTTTATTTTTACAATTTCAAAAATCCATTAGACATTTGATAAAAATATTACTAATAGAAGATAATCCAGGTGATGCTAGGCTGATAGAAGAATATCTTTCAGAAGCTGTCAATATGGAGCATACAGTGAAAGTAGCGGACAGGCTTTCTTCAGGTATTGAGATATTAGATAATGAACCAGTTGATGTAGTACTTCTTGACCTTAAACTTCCTGACAGTGAGGGACTTTCTAACGTTGAACAGATATTTTCAGTATCTCCAAATGTACCAATTGTAGTCTTAACCGGGCTGAATGACGAAACAACAGCAATTAATGCTGTTAAAATGGGGGCCCAGGATTATTTAGTTAAAGATAAAGTTGACAGTGACCTGCTTGTACGTTCTATAAAATATGCAATTGAAAGAAAACGTGCTGAAGAAGAACATCAGAAACTGCTTCAGCAGAGAGTAAGAGCCCTGTCAGTTATTGAAGCACAGGAAAACGAAAGAAGAAGAATTTCAAGAGAATTACACGACGGGCTTGGCCAGCTTTTGAGTGCAGCCAAACTCAATCTGGGGATGATTGATTTACCTGAATCTGTTGACGAAAAATCACGTGATATACTCAAACAGATAGATTTGATTATAAGCAAAGCTATTGTTGAAGCCAGAAGAATAGCTCATGATCTGAGACCTACGACCCTGGATGATTTCGGACTTGTGCCGGCACTTAGAATATTATGTCAGGAATTTTCAAAGATAACCGGAATAAAAGTAAAATTTCAGGTTTCACCTACACTTGAAAGGATTGATCCGAAAATGGAAATAGCTATCTACAGAATAATACAGGAATCATTCAACAATATCAGCAAATATGCTGAGGCAACAGAGGTGAGCCTGGATTTATTTAAAACAGACGATAGAGTTTTCGTAAAAGTAAAAGATAACGGTAAAGGATTTGATCCTTTTGCAATGCATAGGACAAGAAAAACCGGCGGAGGATTCGGGCTTATTAACATGAAAGAAAGGGCTGAACTTGTAGGTGGTAAGGTAGAGATTGATTCTCAACCTGGAGGCGGCACTGAAGTCTCATTAGAAATTAACTTGGATTTTTTTAATAACAACCATCACTAAAAAATATTCATGAAAAACACAAAACTACTAATTGTAGATGATCATGAAGTTGTAAGAGACGGATTAAAAAATATTCTCACTAGTCTGGAGAATGTTGTCATAGCCGGTGAAGCTGCTAACGGAGAAGAGGCTGTTAAAATGTACATCTCCCTGAAGCCGGACGTCGTAATAATGGATATATCAATGCCCGGAATGAACGGTATAGAAGCAACCCGTATCATAAAAGAAAAAGACCCTGATGCAAAAGTATTAATTCTTACAATGCATGATAACCAGGAATATCTGAATCAGATAATAAGGTCTGGTGCTAAGGGATTTATACTTAAAAATACCGACAAGGAAGAATTACTTGAAGCAGTAAAGACAGTAGCTTCAGGTGATAACTTCTTCAGCAAGGATATATCCAAACTTATAATAGACAATTACATCCGCTCTGCTAAAGAAAGTGAGAAAAATGACGGTTACAAGGAAGTCCCTCTAACAAAACGGGAAATAGAAGTATTGAAACTTATTGCATCAGGATACTCAAATCAGGAAATTGCCAATATACTTTACATAAGTTATAATACAGTTGATACACACAGAAAAAACATAATGCACAAGCTATCCATTAAAAACACAGCAGGACTTGTAAGATATGCTATAGAAAAGGGTTTAATTTCTCTTAATTAGTTTAAAACTTAAAAAGAGGTATAAAAAAAATGAATGCACAAGTACCAGTAGTAAGAGTTTTAATAGCAGATAATAATCCGGATTTCCTGTCAGCACTCTCCCAGTA
>JAOADS010000081.1:0-3903 GCA_026417195.1 Ignavibacteria bacterium
TTGTGCAGGTATATGGATAATGTGTTTGTCTATTATTTAAATACCCAACTGTAATAATATTACCTAATAAATCTATAACTACATCTCTTCCCCAATCTGTATCTCCTGAATTGAAAGCATCTCCGTAAGTTCTTGCCCATTCTAAAGTACCATTACTATTATACTTCACTGTTAATATATCAAATACATCCGGAGGAGCATAAGTGAAAGATACTCCAGTTAAGCTGATAATTGCAGATTCGTCCATCGCTTCATTTTCTGATCCAATAGGTCCGAAATATGTAGCAGTCCACACAGTGTCTCCGTTTACCGGATTTACTTTCACTGTATAGAAAACACTTCTTAAAGGATTACCGTCAACAGATGTACCTGCAACTATAGGAAAGCCGTCCTGTGTAATTTCCATATCTTTAAGCCAGACACCGTCATATCTTTTTACCCATCTTAAAATTCCGTTAGAACTGTATTTAATCAGAAAATAACTGTCATCATAACCTGCAATGTAAACATTTCCCTGAGAGTCACATCCTAATTTAGTAACTCTCGGAGCAAGCCCGCCTCCGAGAACGTTCCGCCTGTTCCATAAAAACTGACCCGATGCACTGAACTTGTAAATGGAAATACCCGGCGGACTCTGGGAGTCAGGCCCTGACATAAATACATTTCCTGATGAGTCAATACAGAATGAACCGTAATGAGGAGATGCACCAACAGGTGCTGCTGCTATCCACTGAAGTATCGGCTGCTGAGAGAAAGAGGAATTAATGATTAAAAAAGTTACAGCAGGAATTATAAAAGCTTTCATAACATTTTAGGAAAATTTTTAAATGCTTCGTGTTAAAATAGTATTAAATCCTTTTATATACAACTGATGTAAGACGGAATTTGTCATACCCGCGTAAGCGGGTATCTCGTTTTCAGATTCCTGCGGGAGTTTAGATTCCCGTGTTCGCGGGATGAGAAGTTAATTCCGGACTTTGTATGAAGTAAATACTCAGTCCGGTTAATTTATCTGAGCCCATTTGATAATCAGAGTGTTAAGCCCATCAATATACATATTGCTTACTCTTTTTGTTTTCAGGTAAACAACTTCATTGTAGTAGATTATTATCCAGGGTGCATCTTCCATTACAACATTTTCCATTTCATTATATAATTTTACTCTTTTTTCGAAATCAGTTATTTTTAAGGCAAGTTCATAAAGTGAATCCGCAACGGGATTTCTGTAATGTGTATAATTAGGTCCGTTTGGAGTACTGTTTCTGCTATAAAGTAAAGCCATAAAGTTTTCAGGGTCAAAGTAATCTGCTCCCCAGTTAGCCCTCCAGAAGGAAAGTTCACCTCCAACCTGGGACGAACGAAGCGTGGAAGCCTGAATGAAATCAAGCTCTGTGTTAATTCCTATATCCTTCAGTTGTGACTGAACAGCTTCACCAATGAGTCTTTGAGTATCTTCATTTGAAACTGTTAGTTTAAGATTTAGACCTTTTCCGTTCGGATAACCGGCTTCCTGAAGTAGTTTCACAGCTTTTTCTTTATTGTAAATATATCCCGTAGTTTTATCTGAAAATCCGGGCATACCGGGTGGTATAGGCCCGTTAATTCCAGCCCTGCCTCTGTTTTTCAATATGTATTTGATTATTTTATCTCTGTCGATCGCATATGATATGGCTTGACGGAGTTTTTTATTCTTGCTTAAAGGGTTCATCTTTCCTCCCGGAAGTGAGTCGTTAAGCTGGGCTGCAAGGTAAACAGTGTTTAACCATGGTTGTTTTACAAGTTCAAAGTTATATTCGATCTTTAGTTTTCCTTCATCGTCAGTGATTTGTGATAAAACTTCCGGTGTTGGTTCATAAAAATCAAACTTCCCTTGCTGAAAATCCAGGAATGCTGATTCCGTGCTTTTAAGAAATGTTATTTTAACCCCTTCTATGTTCCCTATGTTTTTGTTCCAGTAATTTTCATTTCTTGTAAGAATTAACTCTTTGTCAATTTCCCATTTTACAAATTTCATAAACCCGGTACCTACGGGATTGTATCCGAAGTTTTCATTGTAATATTCAACAGCTTCACGTGGATATACAAATCCGTATGGCATGGTAAGTATACTCAGAAATGGAGCGAAAGGTTTGGTGAGTGTGATGATCAAAGTAGATTCGTCCGGAGCCTGAATGCCTGTAATTTCCTTCACGTCATATGATTTGTTTTTAATTGAATTAATGTACTCCGATGCACCTTTAATTCTGTCCCTGAATACCCAGGCACCTCTTGTTTTAGTTCTCGGATCACAGACTCTCTCAAAACAGTATTTGAAATCATATGCTGTAACTTCTCTGCCATTGCCACCGGGGAAACAGGGATTCTCATGAAAGAAAACTCCTTTTCTGATCTTAAATGTATAGGTTAAGCCGTCTTCACTTATTTTGTAACTTTCTGCAAGGAGAGGTTTGAGATTCATATTCTGATCATATTCCAGAAGTCCTTCACAGATCTGCTGTAAAGGCCAGCCAGCTGCGTAATTACTGCACATCACAGGGTCAAGGTTCTCTATTCCCTGAGCTTCATTGTATCTGAATATTCGTTCATCTGTTTGTTTTACATTACATGATGAAATCAGTATAAGGATTATAATTGAGAAGGATTTTATTTTCATTGTGTTATTTAATGTGATTTAAATACAAAAATAAATTCAGAACTTGTTAAAAAAAATTATAAAAATCTAAATCACGGACTGAAATGGATTTACTCATGTAAGCCAAATAGTAATTTAATTTATTTTTATGTAAAAAATACTTGCATTTACACACATTAAAATATATATTTGAATAACTCCAATGAATAAACTATACAAAATACTTGCTATTTCCTTTGCTGTGCTCACAGTTATCTATGCATCTACAGAGTTACAGTACTTCACAGGTAAAAATGAAACAGATTCAATTCTTTTGGAATGGAAAACCGGCTTAGAGCACAATCTCAACCGGTTTGAAATCGAAAGAAGTGCATCTGAGCCAAATAACTTTGTGAACATAGGATCTCTGAATGCAATAGGTAATAACTCTTATTATTACTTCCGTGATCAGTTGTCTCTGCAGAATTCTGCCAATGTTTATTATTACAGACTTAAATTAGTTGAACACAATGGTAGCTATGTTTATTCCCAAACGATCACGGTTACCCATGTTATTTCCAGTGTGCGGGATACCTGGGGAAGTATCAAGGCTATTTTCAGATAGCAGATTATTTTTTCAAATCCATTTAAATCAGAGATATCCGGCTTTACTGGTTAAAAGTTTCCATAACTTTTGTTAAAATTAACCTAAAGGAGAAAAACAAATGTCAGAAACAAGGCAACTTAACATTACCCCGGAGGAAATAGAATCCGGTAAAGTCATGGGCATCCTGGCTTATATATTTTTCATTATTCCACTTCTTGCCGCAAGAGAGAACAGATATGCAATGTTTCATACAGAACAGGCAATCGTGCTTTGGATTGTTTTTATTCTCGTTTACATAGTAATGTGGATACTTACTTTCATAATCGGACAGATAAGCAGCACACTGGCATGTGTAGTTTCAATAATCGGGATTCTGCCATGGGTGGTTTATCTTATACTCTGGATTATGGGTCTTATAAACGCAATCGGAGGTAAAGTAAAGGAATTACCTCTTATTGGTCAGTATGGTGCTAAATTAAACCTGGTTAAATAAGGAGTTAAAATGTCTGAAACAGTAAGACAAGTAAATTTTACAGACGATGATGTTCAGAAGGGGAAAACTATGGCTATTATTGCTTACCTGATATTCTTCATACCTCTTTTGATGGATGATATGAAGAATAACAATTTTGTGATGTTCCACACCGAACAGGCAATAGTTTTGTTTATATTGAACATTGGAGCA
>JAOADS010000081.1:3913-9251 GCA_026417195.1 Ignavibacteria bacterium
GAATAGGGCTTATACTCTATATTCCCTGGTTAATTTTTCTGATTATGGGAATTATGAATGCTTCAAAGGGTGAAGCAACTCCGCTACCGGTTATAGGAAAATTCGGAGAGAAGTTTAATTTAGTTAAGTAATTTTTATTAGTTTATTTTCCAATTGCAACCTCTTTTTAAAGAGGTTGCTTTTTTTTATTATGTACCGTTACCGATTTTTCACCGGCATTATATCAATTGCATATATGTTCATAGGTTTATACCGTGTTTCGGCTGGATTTACTGGTTACTTCTGCCTTTTGCCCTTTTAGGACTGATACTCAGCATCTTCGCATATCGTAATTCTGTATCTTCAGAGAGGATCCTTCTTCAAGTAAAACCGGGGCTGTATTCGGAATATCACTTAATGCAGTAACACTTGTTCCTGGAAGTATAAGATGGTATCTTGGAGCATTTCTGATATAATTATTTTCTTTTAGTTTTACTTCTCCCAAAAGATTTTTCCCCGCTGCGTCCGGTTCTCAGTCCTATTTCCATAATTCAGTTGCTAATTTTTTTTTATATTTGTATCTCACTTTTAAAATTCTCTGAATTAGATTGGCTGAATTTATTCATCTCCATAATCATTCTCATTATTCCCTGCTCGATGCAATCTGTACAATAGATGAGCTTGTTGATACTGCAAAGATGTATAACATGCCGGCTCTTGCACTTACAGATCACGGAGTAATGTACGGTTCGATGGAGTTTTATACAAAGGCTAAAAAGGCTGGGATAAAACCAATAGTGGGATGTGAATTTTACATCAAGACTAAAGGTTCAAGGTTTGAGAAAGGCGTAGATGAAATGGGTGACGATACTCTTTTAGGTGAGGAGAAATCTTTAAACGGAAAGAAGAGAAAATCTTCCTATAAACATCTTGTACTACTTGCAAAAGATTTCACGGGATATAAAAATCTTATTAAACTTTGTTCAGCTGGTCATAAAGATGGCTTTTATTATAAGCCCAGAATTGATGTTGAAATTTTAAAACTACACAGCGAAGGACTTGTTTGTCTTTCTGCATGTGCTGGCGGAGTTGTAGCATCTCATATTGTGAATGATGAACTGGATCTGGCATATGAGGCAGCTGAAATTTATAAAGATATTTTTGGAGATGACTTTTATCTTGAAATACAAAATCATGGTCTTGAAATAGAGGAAAAAGTAAGGGCTCATATGCCGGCTATAGCTAAAAAACTCGGACTTAAGCTCATAGCTACCAACGATATTCACTATATAAAGCACGAACATCATATTCCTCATAACATTTTTCTCTACATAAGTACTGACCTCTCAAGAGAAAAGGAAGGCAAGGATCTGGAAAAAAACTTAAGATATGGTACTGACCAGGTTTACTTTAAATCAGCTGAGGAAATGTGTGAATTGTTTAAAGATTATCCTGAAGCCATTAAATCTACTCTTGAAGTTGCAGATAAATGTAACCTTGAACTTCCCAAAGGCGTTTATTACATGCCGGAATTTCCTATTCCTGAAAACAGTGAAGCTAAGACTCTTGATGAGTATCTGAAGAAACTGGCATATGAAGGTTTGAAAACTAAAATAAAAAATGTGACTAGCAGGGAGACTGAAAGGTTAGATAATGAACTGGATATAATCATGAAAATGAACTTTTCCGGTTACTTTCTTATTGTTGCCGATTTTGTGAATTATGCCCGGAGCGAGGGAATCTATGTAGGTCCGGGCAGGGGTAGTGCTGCAGGATCTCTTGTGTGTTATGCTCTGGGCATAACCAATGTTAATCCTCTTGAATATAACTTGCTTTTTGAACGTTTCCTTAATCCTGAAAGGATTTCAATGCCGGATATAGATATAGATTTTCAGGATGACAGGCGCGATGAGGTGATAAATTACTCGAAACAAAAATATGGGGAAAATTCCGTATCTCAGATAGCTACATTCAACAGACTCAAGACCAAGGCAGTGCTCAAGGATGTAGGCAGGGTGCTCAATTACCCGTTTGAAACGATGAATGAAGTTACAAAACATGTTCCTTCAATATTTGGGAGAATAAAATCTCTTAAGGATTGTTACGAAGATATTCCAGAGTTCAGGGAATATTTCAATGCTTCACAGGACAGAAAAAAGTTACTTAGATATTCAATGGTTCTTGAGAATCTGAACAAAAACGTAAGTATGCATGCTTCCGGAGTTGTGATAGCTCCGTCTGATATAACAGATTACGTTCCTGTGGCAAAAGCTCCGCAGTCTGATGACCAGTATATGACCCAGTATGATATGAAAATGCTTGAAGAAGCCGGACTGATAAAAATGGATTTTTTAGGGTTGAAGGAACTGAAAATTTTACAGAGAACGGTTGATCTAGTAAACCAAAGACATAATCTCAGAATAGAAATTGATAAAATCCCTCTGGACGACGAGGAAACATTTAAACTTTTTTCACAGGGAAATACCATAGGTGTTTTTCAGTTTTCCAAGCCGAAGATGAGGGAATACCTTATGAAGCTGAAACCTAAAGATATAAACGACCTTGCAGCTATGAACGCACTCTACAGACCTGGCCCTATGGATCTTATTCCGGAATTTATAGAAAGGAAACATGGTTTAAAAAAAGTTACGTATCTCCATCAAGATATGGAACAGGTTCTTAAGGAAACCTATGGTGTTATAGTTTTTCAGGAACAGGTGATGCAGCTCGTAAGAGTTATAGCAGGTTATTCTCTGGCAAAAGCGGACCTTGTGAGAAGAGCAATGGGGAAGAAAGATGAGAAATTAATGAAAGAACAACAGGAGGAATTCATCAAAGGTGCAGTCAGCAGGGGATATAATAAAAAGACAGCTTTGGAAATTTTCAAACTTATTATGAAATTTGCTGATTACGGATTCAACAAATCCCACAGCGTTGCATATTCAATTCTAGCCTATCAGACTGCCTGGCTCAAAACCCATTATCCTATTGAGTTTATGACTTCTCAGCTGAATACAAGATATGAAGACACTGATGAAATGGTTTTACTGATTAATGAATGCAGGAGAATGAATATAAAAATAAGTCTGCCTGATGTAAATGAATGTTCTGGGGAGTTCCTGATAAAATCAGGAGATGAAAACACAATACTTTTCGGGCTGAATGCCATAAAAAATGTAGGCAGAACTGCAGTTGAAAATATAGTTGAAGAAAGAAACAGAAGAGGTAAATTCAGAAGCTTTATTGACTTTATTTCAAGAGTAGATACAAGAGTAGTAAACAAGAAAACAATTGAAGCCCTTATTTGTTCAGGTGCATTTGATTCCCTTGAAAGTAACAGAAAGAAATTATTTGATTACTATGAAGCAGTTTTACAGAAGTATGGTATGAAAAGGTCTGTTGATAACAGGCAGTCTTCACTTTTTGCAGGTCATCAGGAGAATTCGGTTATGAAGGATGATATTCTGGATCCTCTGATAAATTACAAAGACTGGTCTCAGAGAGAGAAGCTTTCCAGAGAAAAAGCTGTTCTGGGATTATATATCAGCTCGCACCCTCTGAATAATTTTGAAAGGGAAATAAATTCTCTTTCAAGTATAAAGATAGCTGATTTTTCTGACAATGAAGAAAACATTTTCTTAAAGAATGAATTAATTACAATATGCGGGATAATAAGTAATGTTCAGATAAGACAAAGTAAAAAAGGAAACCGTTATGCTACTTTTTTGCTTGAGGATTTTACAGGACAGTGTGAATGTTTATTATTCGGGAAGAGTTATGAAGATAACAGGGAGGTGCTTGTAAATGATACTGTGGTAACTGTAAACGGGAGGCATGATGAAAATGCTACGGAGTTAAAGTTAATTGTGTCATCAGTTAAACCTCTCATTAAAAAAGAACATGGATTTCCTGAGAAGGTTTTGATCAGGATAGATTCCCAACGTTTTGATCCGGAGAAAATATATGAAATAAAGAAGCTTATTAATCCTGAGGGTAATGTAGCAGTCTCCGTACTTATTACTAACGGTATAGTTGAGTCTGAAATGGAACTACATAACTCGAAAATTAATTTTGATGAATACTCCGAAAAACTTTTATCAGAGATTTTCGGAAAAGATAATGTTATATTTGTTTAATTAAAAATTTAAAGTTAAAGGAGAAGAAAATGGCTTTGGAATTCAATGATGCTAACTTTCAAAAGGAAGTTATTGAATCTAACATACCTGTACTGGTAGATTTCTGGGCTGTATGGTGCGGACCATGTAAAATGATAGCACCTTTCGTAGAGGAGATTGCCAAGGAATATGAAGGCAGGGTGAAAGTAGGTAAGCTTGATGTTGACAGTAATCCAAATGTTTCCATGCAATACGGAATCAGAAGCATTCCTACACTTTTGATTTTCAGGGATGGTAAAATAGCTGACCAGATTATAGGAGCTGTTCCCAAGAATGTTATTACTCAGAAGATTGATGCTCAGCTTCAGCCTGTCTGATTACTCTTAATTTTTATATCAAATAAAAAGACAGGTAATGCCTGTCTTTTTTTAATTTGTAGTTGTTTTGAAATAGCCGCCGTGGCGGAACTGGTAGACGCGCCAGACTCAAAATCTGGTGAAGGCAACTTCGTATCGGTTCGACTCCGATCGGCGGTACTTGATTAACCTAACGTGATAACGGTATTGAGTTAACTGAATTGAAAAATTA
Source organism: Ignavibacteria bacterium (assembly GCA_026417195.1). Lineage (GTDB taxonomy): Bacteria > Bacteroidota > Ignavibacteria > Tepidaquicellales > OLB5 > JAOADS01. Next base: position 8,596 of record JAOADS010000081.1, read on the forward strand.
AGTTAAATTCTAGTAATTAACTAAATTAAAAAAGAATTATATGTGTGGTATAGTTGCATATCTGGGAAATAAAAAAGCATTGCCTATAATAATAAACGGACTGAAAAAGCTGGAATACAGAGGTTATGATTCAGCCGGCATAGCTGTTATGTCTGATGGTGAAATCTCTGTAAAAAAGAAGGCTGGAAAGGTTGCTGATCTTGAGAAACTGCTAAGCAGTAACGGATATAATGAAAGTGCTACTATAGGTTTTGGCCATACCAGATGGGCAACTCATGGTGAGCCAAATGATATTAATGCCCATCCTATTTTTGATGATGATCATGAGATTGTTGTAATTCATAACGGAATTATTGAAAATTACAAATCACTCAGGACACGCCTTGAAAGGGAAGGTTATCAGTTTAAAACAGAGACAGACACTGAATGCCTTGTCCATTTAATACATTCACACTATAAAAAGGTATCTGATTTTGAAACTGCTGTCCGTCTTTCTCTCAGTGAAGTAGAAGGAACTTACGGAATATGTATTCTCTCAAAGTTTGAACCGGATAAAATAATCGCTGCAAGGAAAGGAAGTCCTCTTGTTCTCGGTGTTGGTGAAGGTGAATATATACTTGCCTCTGATGCAACTGCTATAATCCCGCATACCAGAC
>JAOADS010000082.1 GCA_026417195.1 Ignavibacteria bacterium
GAATATGTCAATACATATCTCCGTATGACTGAACCAAAACTCTGCGCCCGCCAGATGTTTGATGAATGGAAAGATAAACTTGGCTTGTCAGAGGAAGAAAATAACCGGGCTGTGGAAGAAGCATTTAATGCTCTTGAAAGATATAACACCATGCTGAAGACTAAATCACGCGAAGCACTGGAATTACTTGAAAGAGAAGACAGACTCGGTATTGTTGTGCTTGCAAGACCGTATCACAACGATCCGGGAGTTAATCACGAAATACTTGAGGAATTCCAGAAACTTGGTTATCCCGTTTTCTTCCAGGATTCACTGCCAACTGATGATGACATTCTGGAAAGGCTGTTCGGAGATGAGGTGAGAGCAGGAATTATAAAAGGACCAATGGACATTAGCGACGTCTGGAAAAACTCATACAGTGAAAATACATCAAGAAAGGTATGGGCAGCAAAATATACTGCACGCCATCCTAACCTTGTAGCACTTGAACTATCTTCTTTCAAGTGCGGTCATGATGCACCCATTTACACCGTTGTGGAGGAAATTATTACCAACAGCGGAACTCCGTATTTCTCATTCAAAGACATAGATGAGAATAAACCAACAGGTTCAATCAAAATACGTATTGAGACTATTAATTACTTCCTGAAAAGATACAGGGAAGATATGATTGCAAAGAAAAAGAAAGTTATGACAATAGAGGAACGCCTAAGGGAATATGAGAAGAAGTTAAGAGAACAGTTTGCACTCCAGAAGAAACTTGATTTGATTCACAAGGCTCAGGGCACGGCTCAGTATCATCACGGAAGTCTGAGCGGAAATCTGGTCAGTATTGATTTAAGTAAAGCTACCGGTAAGAAACAGGAGAAAGAAATAATTACCAGTTAATCAGACATTATTGGATTTAAGGGGAGACGGAAGTTTTCACCTTTCTTTTTAATAGAAACAGTTCAGCCTTAGAGGGTGCAAGATTATATGTTTTATTTAACTGAAATACATATTTTTCAGATATTTTTCTTTTGTATTCCATATAACTCGTAGTATCTGAAACACTGTAGTCTAATATAAACCAAGCTCTGTCTGGATTCTGTATATTTAAAGAATCCATCAACTCCTTAAATCCGTATTTTATATTTACTGTTTTTATTCCGCTACCGTTATGAGAGAAGTAATAATCTGCAATCCAGGCGTAGTAATGAGGCTCAGTATATATCCTGTCTCCTGACTGATATTCTCTCTGTATGTCATTAACCAGTGCTCTGTAGTCATTGTTTTTAAAATCAAAACTAAAATAAATTTTCATACCGAAAATATTTATTACAAGAAGCAAAGCTGGAAAAACATATCTGAAATTAATTTTCATTACTGAATAACCAAAAACAAAGATAATCAGGAAGTAAGGCACGAGTATGCTAAGATAACGATAAAATTCTATTTTCTGTTGAATGTAGATAAGTCCGGAAAGTATCATAACTACCACTGTGATTAAAAATATAAAACTTAATAATGCTTTATTCATAGGTTTTCTAAAACCAAACATGAGGGATATCATAAAAAGAATTAAAATCAAAGCTGAAATATACTGTATAACCTCAGGATCCCAGTAATGGTAATATAATCCCAGATTCAAATCTTTCATATAATTAACATATTCAGTAATAAGTGAGCTAACATCCTGAGAACTGCGCCACTCTTGCCCTGTCACAAGTTGTCTAACCAATGCCGGAATCCAGGGAAGATAAAGAATAAAAATAACAGTATAAATCAGCAACCACATTCTTTTATTCTTCAAAAACAACATTCTGTAATTAATAGCAAGATACAAAATTTCGCCGGTAAGAATAAGAAATGAAAAATAATGTGTATAAAGAGCGGCTGTTCTGAAAAATATATATATTATCGGAATGGTTTTATTTACAAACGGAAATTTTCCGGAATTTGAAATCAACTGATAAAAGAAATACACTGATCCGAGGTTAAGGAATAAATTTAAAGAAGCCATTCTCACTTCCTGTGAATAAAAAATATTGAGTGGTGAAAATGCATAAAGTAAAATCACAAAAACTGTCCATATCCTGCCCATTATTTTTACAGAGAGGAGATATATGAAAATAACTGATAAAGAAGAAAATAGGGTTGATAAAATCCTCATAGAAAGTACTGAATCTCCTGCAATATAGATCCATAACTTCAGTGAAAGGTAATATAGCGGAGGGTGAATATCAAGTGAAGTGCGGTTTATAAGAGAGCTAAGGTTGTCAGTTGCAATATTCCATGAAAATATTTCATCAAACCAGAGATTCTTCTGTTCAATATTTATAAGTCGGATCAGAAATACCAGAAAAAAAGAAAAAACTATTATAATTTTGTCAATCCTGTTGTCATTCACCTGTTAACTGTATAATAACTTTTCTCTTTCTGGGTCTTTCATCAAAATCTATCAGGACAATTTGTTGCCATGTACCAAGCAGCAACTCACCGTTTTCAAAAGGTACATTGAGTGAAGTTCCGAAAACAGATGATCTCAGATGAGCATGGGCATTGTTGTCACCCCATGTCTTATTGTGATGATAATGTCTTCCCTCAGGTATAAGTTTTGCAAGTAACTCAGGCAGATCTCTTTTGAGTCCGGGCTCGTATTCTATGGTTGTTACAGAAGCTGTACAACCCGGAACAAAGATCAATACTGAACCGTTTTTAATGTAAGACTTATCAAGTTCAGAAATAACTAATCCTGTAAGATCAATCACATCTGTATTTCCACACGTATCGATGATATGTTTAACAGTAATGATCTTCACTGGTTATATGAAATTATGTAGTTGATTCCCTTAAGCACGGAATATTTTTCATAATGATGTTTGAAATCCAGCTTATTTATAAATAAGTCAGAGTAACCACCTGTAACAATAACTCTGAACTTTCTGCGGTAATTCTTTTGGCTGGACTTCACAAACTGACTGGCAGTAAATAAAACGGAGTTTAATATACCACTCTTTATAGCTGAAACAGTATCATAGCCTACCAGTAAGTTTCCTTGTGAATCTTTAGTATTAACAATTGGGAGTTGACCGGTAAAAAGATGAAGGGCTTTGGCAGAGATATCCGGACCGGGCGAAATCATTCCACCTATGTAATCTCCGTTTCTCAGTATTACATCATATGTAACAGCAGTACCGAAACTTATAATTATAACATTTTCTTTCCTTTTGTAATACTCGTAACCGAAAACGGAATTGCATATTCTGTCTGAACCTAAGGTATAACTTTTTCTTACTTTAAGCTTTATAGGTAAGTTTATTTTATTATTGATAATTAACGGCTTTAGATTAAACTTTTTAAGACATAAATCAACATATAAATCTGTTTGCTCTGGAACCACTGATGAGATACCTGCATTCCGAGGTATTACGGGAAATGTAAAACTTATATCATTAGAAAATGTCCTGTATGTATTAACCTTGTATAATCTACCCTTGTTAAAGAGCCCGATTTTAGTAAAGCTGTTACCTATGTCAATCGCAAGATTCATATAGTTAAAAAAAATCCCGCTGAGTTGCGGGAGTAAAATTTAATATTAATAATGTCTATCTGCTCAGTTCAAGTTTTCTTATTTCATCCCTTATGTGAGCTGCTCTTTCATAGTCCTCTTTTTCTATAGCACTTTTTAATTCAGACTGTAACTTATTAAGTTTTTTAGTGAACGGATCAGTTTCTTCTATTGTTCTGGAAACTTCAATATCCTTCAGAGAATCTTCATCATCTGAATCTTCATCATCTTCTTTTTCGGGAAAGAATGCAACTTCGTTCATCACTTCTTCACTAACGTAAATAGGAACAGAAAATTTAAGTGCAAGAGCTATGGCATCAGAGGGTCTTGAATCAATTTCATCAATACTTCCTACGTCCATTTTTATTTTAGCAAAAAATGTACCGTCTCTTAATTCATTAATATAAACATAGGCAACAGAGAAACCCATTTGCTCAATAACATTTTTCAGTAAATCATGTGTCAAGGGTCTCGGAGGTTTAATACCTTCAAGTTCCAGGGCAATGTGCTGAGCTTCAAAACTACCTATAATAATAGGCAAACGTCTTTCTCCACCTATCTCCTTCAGTATAAGAGCATAACCGCCACCACTAGGTGAGGGAGTGGGTGAAAGACCTAATATATCAACCTGAACTTTATCGTTATCCATTAATTGAAAATATAATTTTAAATATTAATTTGAAAGTACTTTTTTAAATTCATCAGTTAATACCGGTAGTATCTCCAGAGCATCACCTATTAAGCCGTAATCGGCAATCTGAAATATCGGAGCATCTTTATCTTTGTTAATTGCAACTATACATTTAGAAGATGACATACCGGCCAAATGCTGAATAGCACCACTTATGCCAACTGCAATATACAAATCAGGAGAAACAGTTTTGCCCGTCTGCCCTACCTGATCACCGTGAGGCCTCCACCCTGCATCGACTACTGCTCTCGAGGCTCCTGCTGCGCCTCCCAGTACTTTGGCTAAATCCTCGATAAGGTAAAAATTCTCTGGTCCCTTTAATCCTCTACCTCCTGATACAACCACACGGGCTTCAGTAACATCTAGTTTTTCAGTGCTTACTACTACATCAGTAACTTTCACCCTGAAATCATCATCTGACAGCTCAAGTGTAATTTTTTCTGTCTGAACATCTGAATTTGAGGCTGTCTCCTCCGGTTTGAAAACGTTGGGTCTAAGTGAAAACATCTTCAATGTTGAGTTTACCTTAACCTCAGCTATTGCTTTACCTGCATAAACAGGTCTTTTGGCAATGATAGTTCCTTCGGTAACACGGATATCGGTACAATCTGAAACAAGCCCGGCTCCGAGTTTAGCACATACAACAGGCCCGAGATCTTTGCCCATGGATGTTGCGGAAAACAGTACTATTTCAGCTGAAGCCATGTTTACAACTTGTGCAAATATCTTTCCGTAGACAGTCGATGAATATAGCTTTAATCTTGGATCTTCAGCTATGTATACCTTACCTATGCCGTAAGGTGAAAGGTTCTGTGTAAGTGAAGTTACGGAATCTCCGATCAAAAGTGCACTAACGTTGCTACCGGTCTCACGGGCTATTTTTGAAGCAACGCTTGCAACTTCGTATCCGTTATTTTTTATTTTGTTATCCCTTGTTTCTATGAATGCAAGTATGTTACCCATCAGATAACTTTAGCCTCCTCTCTGAGAAGTCTTACGAGTTCCGGTACTGCAGAAACTCCTTCCCCCACTATTTTACCTTTGGATTTTGGCGGCGGAAGTGACATTGAAATAATCTCAGTTTTATTTTCACCGAATGAAGCAACTCTCTCTTCAATAGGCTTGGATTTTGCCTGCATTATCCCCTTAAGATTAGGATATCTTGGATTATTCAGACCTCTTTGAGCTGCTATCGCAACGGGAAGAGAAGATTCAACAACTTCCTTTCCTCCTTCTATTTCTCTTTCGGCTATCACTTTTCCTGTCGAAGGGTCTATTTCAAGTTTAACCACAACATTGATACAGGGAATGCCAAGCATCTCAGCTGTAATGGACGGTACCTGACTGTCATCATAATCTATTGACTGCTTCCCAAAGAAAACCACATCCGGACTTATTTCCCTTAATACATCTGAAAGGTTTTTAGCCACAGAAAAAGAATCTAATTCCGCATGTGACTTAATCAGTATTCCCTTTTCAATTCCCATTGCAAATGCTTTCCTTATTATCTCTTTTGATGAATCCTTGCCAAGGGTTATAACAACTGTTTCAGCTCCGTGCTTTTCTTTTAATTTCAGGGCTTCTTCAAGTTCAAACTCATCATAAGGATTTATTATATAAGTTACACCGGAAGGATCTATGGTTCTTCCGTCTGAGGATATTTTTATCTTGGTTGTAGTATCTGGAACCTGTGAAATACAGACTGCAATTTTCATTTATTTTATGATAATTCCTTCCCTGTTAAATTTTTCATTAAAAATAATTTAATCGTGAAAAAGTTTCAATTTAAATATTCCGTAACTAAAAGTCCGGATCATTTACATATCTGTCATGCAAATCCTTAACTGAACCGAAGCCAATCACATCTTTGAGGATCTTTTCATCTCTTAGTTCAATAGCTCTCATGATTCTGTCACTGCCGTATTTATCTTTTATATCGTAAACCGTTTTCCTTAAATAGTCTTTACTTACATTTCGCCCGAACAATTCAAACTGTACCATGTCTTTGTGGACAAGCCTTTGTACCGTAACTCCCATCTGGACAAGTGAGTTATTTATTACAGGTCCACATCTTTCTTTCTCTGAATATTTCTCCATATGTGATTTTATCATATTCATTATTTCCACTCCGTCCTGGACTGGTTTGGCAGTAATGATATGATCTTTCCAGATAAAACCATTTTCATATCTAGCAAAAAATCCGATCTCATTGCAAAAAACATTATCCTTAACCATTCTCTTTTCCAGTTGCAGACACAGAGTTAGGAAAAGCTGATTAAGTGTATCCACAGATTTCCTTTGTTCCTTTGATATCTGCCTCATAGCCTGCATTGATTTATACCTTTCATTCATCTGATCAACTTCACTGAAATTAAGCCTGTAATACCAGTAAATACCTATAATGCTATTACATGCTGATTTAAGCTTTTGAGGGGTTGAGTGTCTTAATTCAACCGGACTATGGATACCTGCAGCCTTCAGTCTATTTGCAATACCGTAGCTTATACCGGGTAAATCGGTCAGTTCTTTACCCTGAAGCAGCTCATCTATATTTTCTCTTGTCAATACAGTTAATCCGTCCGGCTTTTTAATATTGGCTGCAAACTTTGCAAGAAATGCATTAGGTGCTATCCCTATAGAACATGTGAGATAATCTCCTATTTCTTCCTTTATAGCCCTTTTAATCTCCATAGCTGTTGAAGTCAGGTCTTTTACATGAAGCATATGATTAGACATATCTACAACTGCTTCATCTATACTTTTAGGTATGACTACATCAGAAAACCTGCGTAAAAGTTTTATCAGTTTTACATGAATTTCCCTGTAGCGGTCCGGACGTGTTTCAACAGGAACAATATCAGGACAGATCTTAACTGCATCGTTAAGTCTCATACCTGTTTTCACACCGGCTAGTTTCGCCTCACGGGATGGAGAAATTATACATCCGAATCTGCCGGTATAAACACAAACCCCTACCGGTCTTCCCCTAAGCCAGTAATTATACTGCTGTTCAACAGTTGCAAAGAAACTGTTCATATCTATAAACAGAATCCTCGAAGCCTCTTTCTCTCTGATAGAGTTATTAGCAATCTTCAGGGGTAAAGTTTTAAGTTTCTGTGCAGTGTTATACATTCAGAAAAAAAAGGAAAACTATTTTTTAAAGTTCTTCATTACATCTTCAAGTTCCTTAGCGTTTTTCTCCAGTTCTTTAATATCTTTATTCTTCATATCCTGAAGACCCTCTATGAATTTAGTCATGTCTTTATAATCCACGTCTTTGGGAGGAACAAACATATCATCTGTAACTTCATAAGGTGACTCAAACCTTTTTGCCTTCAATACAGCCTTACCGTCTCTGGTTGCAAATTTCAGAGGTACAGTTTTTTCATAAAGGCTTATCGCAAAATCTTTTTCCTTATGCCTGTATATTTCACATTTATATCCTATAATTTCCTCCTCGCCTACTTTCTCCATCTGATTCAGGTAATCCCTGAAAGTGTTTACATCAATCTGATCCTTTGCTTCAGAGAACTTCGATTTATCAAACTTAAATCCCATTTTCATGCCCATTGCCTCGGTAACTGTATAAACCACATCACCACCATCGAAATATGCCGTAGCGGTCATTTTCTTTCCGTCAATATCCATAGAACTGGTTGAACGGCACTTTTTACCGTGATATATAGCAACTACCGTTCCTCTACCTTTCTCAGAAGCTGCTATCTCAAACTCAACGAGGAATGGCTTATCAGATGCAAAAAACTGTTTTTCACTTCCATCTTTACCCTTTGACTTCTCACCTGAAGGCGTCTCAGTCTTTTTTTCTCCGCATCCTAAAATTATTAAAATGAGAATTAATGAAAACGATACAACAAAATTATTTTTATACATGTTAATCAGGTTTAATTAATGAATTAAAGTAAATTCTGGTTTAGTTTTATATGGTATAGGATCTTCCACTCCGGCTTCATGAAATCCTTTTAATCTGAGATAACAGGAATCACACTCGCCACAGGCAATATCTTCTGACTTATAACATGACCATGAGATTTCAAACGGTGCCTTGAGTTCCAAACCCTTTTTGACAATCTCATGTTTTTTCATATGTATCAAAGGTGTAACTACTTCAATAAATGTTTCCGGTTTAGTACCAAGCTCAATAACCCGGTTGAAGGCATTATAAAACACTTCACGGCAGTCCGGATAACCGCTTGAATCTTCTTCAACTGCACCGATAAAAATCTTACCTGCATTACATATTTCAGCCCAGCTCACAGCAACTGAAAGGATATTAGCATTTCTGAAAGGAACATATGAAACCGGAATACCGGTGGATTCGGGATTATAGGAAGTTACAGGTATTGAATAATCAGTAAGCGATGAACCTCCTATTTGAGAAAGATACTTCATATCAACAATAAAGCGTTTAGCTGCTCTGTAGTGATCAGAAATATCATTAAACGATTTCAATTCCCTTTTCTCCGTTCTCTGTCCGTAATTTATATGGAGTGTATATAATTCGTAAGCTTCACTTCCCGCAATAGCTGCAGTTACAAGTGAATCCATTCCTCCGCTTAGAAGCACTATTACCTTACCTTTACTCATACGCCTCGTGTTTCCGGATGCCAGATATATTTATGCATTTGTATTTGCATCCTAACATCCAACCTGTCTTCTAATATCCATGATGCAAGAGAAAGATTGTCAAGTTCTTCAAAAACCGGCGACATAAGTATAGTATCTACGTAATTTCTTATATTCATTCTTTCAATAAGATCCCTTGCCCAGAGATAATCTTCCCTGTTGCCTATTACAAACTTTACTTCATCGGTTTTCTTCAGGTGTCTTATATTATCATAAAGATTCTTCTTCTCCATTCTGCTGGACGGCGTTTTGATATCCATAATTATTCTTACTCTCTTGTCAACTTTATCAACTGGCAGCGAACCGCCTGTCTCAAGCATAACTTCATATCCCTGATCACAGAGCTCCCTCATAAGT
>JAOADS010000083.1 GCA_026417195.1 Ignavibacteria bacterium
GTTCAGGGATTCACCTTGCCTGTCATTGCCGACACTCTTGAATGGTATTACAGGGCATGGGTTGTTGATTCAAGGGACTCTGTGAATTCTGTTTTATATGCAGGCGGTTTCGATAATCCTTTCGGAGAAGATGATGATTACAGGTTTTGCTACACATCTCCTCCTGTAAATATACCCGGTAATGACTGGATAGAAACCGGCGGACAATGTCCCCCTGATCTTATTGATCTTTCTAGTGGGTTTTACAGATTACATATTACTCTTGAACCCAGAACATGGAACTGGGTTAACTCAAAACCTTTTTATATTCAACTATTCAGAGGTAATATTCCCTCGTCCCCTTACGGCACAGTTCTGCAATTACAAAATGTTTCCTCCTCAACAATGCCGACTGCAGTAGTAAGACTTTATTCCCAATGAAATGAAACATAAGCTCCAAATATTTTTGTGTGTTGTAAATCTCTTTATGTTAAAGCTAACAGAAACTATTGCCCAGACAAGTTACAATATGGTTTTGATAGCCAACAAAAATGAACATAACTTCGGTGGTACACCTGCCGGCTGGCATTATGCGTCATGCTGGGGATGGACATCACCTAACGGTAAAGAATATGCTATAATAGGATACTGGAACGGAACAGCTGTTTATGATATAACAGATTCAGCTAATATCTATCAATGTGATACCATACCAGGTCCGACATCGTTTTACGGTTACAGGGAGTTTACAGTTGTTGGCCATTACTTATACATAGTATCAGAAGGATTTAACAATAACGCTGGTTTACAGATAGTAGATCTTCAGTATCTTCCTGATTCACTGAGACATGTAAAGAACTGGACTTTTCCCGGATATCTCACAACTCACACTATAAAAAGCAGCGGAAATTATCTCTTCCTTAACGGTGCAAATTACAATGGAGGTGCGGTAGTAATACTTGATGTATCTGATCCGGAAAATCCGGTAAAAAAAGGAAACTGTCCAGCACCTTATGCACATGACTCATTTATAAAAAATGATACACTTTATGTAGCAAATATTTATCCTCCGAGCGGAATGTCAATTATAGACATACGAGATAAAGACAATCCATATCTGATAAGTAATTTCTATTATTCAAATGCAGTGTGCCATAACGTATGGACATCTGATGACAGACGCTGGCTTCTTACCACAGATGAAGGAGGTTCAAATCACATGAAGATCTGGAACATTCAGGACCTTAACAATATAACTTTCGTATATGAATACATTCCATATGAGCATTCTATGGTTCATAACGCTTACTTCAAAGGAGATACAATCTTCATGGCACACTACAGGGCTGGAGTAATTGCACTTGATGTTTCAAATCTCCCCTCGCAACCCGTAGTTATAGGATATTATGATACATATCCCGGTTCAGGTTTGCAATATCAGGGAGCTTGGAACGTGTATCCTTATTATCAGTCAGGTAAATTCATAGTGTCTGATATAAACACCGGACTTTATGTTCTTAAATTCGGTTCCCCGATCGGGATACAGCAAAACGGAAATGCCGTACCGGATAAATTCCTTCTCAAGCAGAATTATCCCAATCCGTTTAACCCAGTCACTAAAATCAATTTCCAGCTGCCTGTTTCATCTTATATCTCAATCAAGATATTTGACTCAAGCGGAAAGCTTATTAAAGTTTTATATGAAGGATATCGTTTTGCCGGTAATTATGCTATGGATTTCAATGCTTCGGAGCTTTCAAGCGGAGTATATTTCTGCATGCTAACAGCGTGGTCAGAAAACAAAAATCAAACCTTTACGGAATCAATAAAGATGGTCCTAGCTAAGTAAGGGATTTCGCTCTGATTCTGATAATTTTATTCGGTTAAAATAATTCAGGACACAGAATTTTAACTGATGAACTGAATGAATTCTCACACAGAAAGATTCAGTCTATTTTCGTTCACAGTATTCTGTGTCCTTTAACTTTTCACTGAACTTCTTCAAGATATCGGCTAACTTTTCTGAGAATCCTCTCTTCGGTCTTCTTGCTGAACTTTTTGTAATTCCCGGCCATACCTTCTTCATAACACACAAGTTTTTCAGATTCATTGAAATATCCTGCATTTCTGAACTGATTGCCTTTTCTGTAGCATGATATCTCATAATACCTGATCCTCCCATTGTCATCAAAGAAAATCTCCTCATTCTGAGACATATTATCAGTGGCAGAAATCTTGATTATTCTGCCATCAAGATAAAACGCAATTATTTCTTCCTGATGGGAAGTAATTTTACTGATTGAACTGGCGGAAACCAAATTATTTGAAACTGTCCTTTTAACTTCATTGCTCATCTCAACAGAACTTTCATCACAAACCTGTGCTATTAAATCTTCGCGAATTAAAACTTTCAAAAATAGTGTAAATAAGATGATAGTAAAATTCCGGTGAGTCATAGTATGTTTTTTAAAATTTAAAAACATAGCCTGCATTCTGATAATCATATTGGGATAGAATAACCAGAAGCAGGCTATTAAATTAAAAATTATTTTCTTCTGATACGTAAAGCAAGAAATACAATTCCTGTAAATGTAAGTATAAAGAACTCCGCACCAAATAAACCACATTTTTTACCTTCAGACTTCACGGTTGCAGTCATTTCAACATCCTGTTTGAGGTCTGCAAGTGTTTTTTCCCATTTAACAGATTTACCATCTTTCCTACCATTTGTCTGTAAAACTTCGTCAGGGAACTCAAAAGTATAGGTTAATTTCGTATCTCCAGAACCCATATTATTTGCATTTACTGTGTCCTTTAATAAAGTATAAGAGAAATCCATTCCTTCCTTCCCTTCTTTCCAAGAAACCTTAACTTTCTCAAATGCTTTTGCAGAAGTTATGTCATTTATGTTTTTAAACTTCAGCTCAACTGTAACATGTTTCGTCGAATCTTCAAGTTTATCCTTCACTTCAACATTGGTAACTTCATTGTTTGAAGATGAATAATTACTTTTAGCCTTATCCTTGTCGAAACTGAAACTTCCCAATTCAGTGCCTGAACTAACATTTGACATTTTCGTCCAGTAGTGAACAGTCATACTGCCTGAACCGTCTTTTGCGATCGTGGTTTTCTGATCAACATTCACACAACCCTGCAGATAAATTACAAAATAAACAGATATAACTGCTGAAAAAAGAAAACTTCTTCTGAATCTTTCTGTGATTGACATTTATAAAACCTCCTTTAGTTGAAAATTAATTATTTAAATGATTAAAAATTACATTACAAAGTTAAACCTCTTTTGATTTGCAACAAAATCAAATAATAGGTAAATTGTTGCATGTTTTTATTGCTATGATAAGCCAAAATGAAAAATATTTTTTATTTAACGTAAAGGATGAATTCCTTATAGAACTGGCTTCACATCCCCGTGGAATTATTGAGAAATTCCGGACCAAACTTCTTAAAAGGAAAGGAGCTGATAATCAGAAAAATTTAAAACTCCTGGATTTAGCCTTGAACATAATAGAAAATGAAAATTATGAAAGCTGGAAACCATCCTACCTTACTGAAAAACTCTCAGTGAGAGTCCGTATGCTTGATTGTCATAAGTCAAGATTGATCAACAGACTAAGAAGTTTTATAATATCAGAAAAAAACATAGATAAATCAGATCCGGATCAGTTATTCAGAATGGGCTACCTCAAAGAAGCATGGAGGTTAATTATGAAAGAAAATCAAACCTTCGAAAAAACACATGATAATTTATCGCTTTCAGAAAATTATTATAAACTGGTTTTTTACTATTCACTGAATGGTGACAGAAGAAATATGTTAAAATATTTCAATAAACTTAAACTGCTTTATAAAGAAGATAACAGAGATAAAATCAGATTTAATTTTCTCAGGGCATTTATTATTTGCGTAAAAGCAAGAAAGAATATTCCTAAATATCACAGCGAATTGCTAACTATTTGTAAGGAGATGCTTTCTCTGGCACGAAGAATAAATGATGAAGACTATATATCTGAATGTTATCTGAGATTAGCTCAGCTCTATGATAAAATGAAAAAGCCTCAAAGAGCTATAGCATTTTTTAAAAAAGGATGTGAGTATAATTTTAAAAAAAGTTTGGAAAATAATGCTCTTGTATTTAAGTCTCATTTACTGATTCAGGAATTTAAACTTAACAACAGTATCGCAACTGAAATTATAAATCAGATAGAATCATATTACCTTAAGATTCTTGAAAATTATACTAACATAGAGCAGCTTCTTGAAATTGAATTCTGTTATTTGAAAATCCTGATATATCTTAACCACCCTGATTCAGACAGAATCAGTGAAGATTTCATAAAACATCAGTTCATCAGTTCCAGAAAATCAGGTGCAGTAACAAGCTGGTATCTTGAACTGACCGACAGAATTGCAAGTTCAATATATAACTGGTATATCATTGGAGATAAATTATCAGTAAATGTAAATTACAAAGCTTTGAACCAATTTGAAAAAATAAACTCTCAGGCTCTTTTTCATTACAGACATCTCCAGACTAAAAATTCCTTGGCAATAATATATATTAATTCAATTGAGCAGGAATTCTGGAAAGCTTATAAGGCTGATTTTGAACTGGCAGAGTTATGGGCTAAAAAACTTAAAAGACTGGTAAATACTTATGAGTTAAGCATCAGCCCTTCATGGTTCGAATCTTCAATATTGGGACTTAAAATTTTCAGAGAGCTCGAATTAAGAAAAAAAAATATTGTTTACAGAAAATATGAGTCCTCACTTTTAAAATTTATGGAAACTCTCAAAAGTCCTACCATGAGATACAATATGGTTTCAGATCTTGCAAAACTCACATACATAGCTGATATACTTAAGTTAAAGGTTTTTGATGAACAGATTTCCCGCTTGTGGGAGTGGGTAAATGAAAACAAACCTGAAGTGAAAAAAGCGATATCAGAGTCTATAATCTGTAAATAGGGGAAGGGAATCAATAAGTTCAGAAGCCTTTCGCCAATCGACTTCATCCGGTGAATTTATACCCTCGGAGAGTTCTTCAAGTATTTCCTCTTGTAACTTACCTCTCTTAAGAGCATCTGAATATGGAATCCTCATAAAGGTTACCATAGAATATTTAGGAATAAACCTGTCTGGATATCTTCTGTAAAGTTCAGCTTCTATTTTCTTTTTCAGCTGGAAACGAGTTTGTGCAACAAGATCTCTCATTTCAATAAAATTTTCCCTTGCCATCTCTGCTATAGCATCAGTGTTTTCCTTTCTAAGCCTCTGATATTCATTAAAAATCCAATACCAGTTACCTTCATGTCTGTTTATGCACTCATTAAGCACTGTGCAGTCTTCAAACGCTGCATTCATTCCCTGTCCGAAAAACGGAACCATAGCATGAGCTGCATCTCCGAGAAGTGCCGTGTGGTCTTTCACTACCCATGGATAACATTTAATTGTCATCAGTGTACCTGTTGGGTTTGCGAAGAACTCCTCAGTAAGTTTTGGCATTAATTCCATTGCGTCCGGAAAGTTTTTTCTGAAAAAATCCTTTACGCTCCTCTCGTCACACAGAGATTCAAAACTGTTTTCACCTCCGAAGGATTTATCATAAGCTAAAAACAAAGTACATGTGAAACTTCCGTCAGTATTAGGCAAAGCTATAAGCATGTAAGCACCTCTCGGCCAGATATGAAGAGCATTTACTTCCATTTTATGTTTGCCGTCTCCATCAGGTGGTATTGTAAGCTCCTTATATCCGTAATTCTCATATTCCTGAGAGAAATTAAATCTGGGTATTTTCTGCATCTCCATTCTTACGGGAGAAGTTGCACCGTCTGTAGCAATCAGAATTTCATAGTTCACTGACGTTTCACCTCCGGGATGTTCACCGAAGAAAATCTCTTTATTGAGAAAATCAACCTTTGAACAAATCATATGAAAATGAAACTTAACGCTGTGGTACTGTTAAGCAAGTGATATGAGTTTTTTATTAAGTTCTGCTCTTGAAACAGAATTTATATACTCGCTCATATCTTTACCATATGGTTGCAGCATAGTTTCTCCAGCCAATGAGTGAATCATCCTGCCATACATGGGTATTGCAATTTTTTTTATTTCATCGTAAAGCCCTACTTCTTTAAGCGCATGGATGCCCCTTGCTGACAAAGCAAGATTAATTGATTTTCCTTCAGTCATTCCGAATTTTCTCATGTCCGATCTGCGTTCAAATATATCTACTCTGTAGCCACGTTTAGCCAGATAAACAGCAAGCAGTGAACCTGCCAGACCGCCACCGATTAATGTTATTCTGTAAGACATTTGTGATTAATATCTGTATGAACCTATTGAGTGTAAATCTATCTTATATTTTTCATTGTCAATCTTATAAACTATGACAGTATCAGAATTATTTTTTTGTAGATCATCATAAGTAACCAGTTTTCCTTCCGGTATGTTCAGTTTTTGTCTCAGTATCCAGTTACCAAGTTCTGTATTTGGATTACTCATCAAAGCTTTCCCGTTTTCCTGACATACCGATGCAATAAAAACCCTGCCATCGGTAGTTTCAAGTTTGAATTTCTTATGACGTGGAGGGAAAAAATTAGGAAATTTTTTATGAATAACACTTGGAATTGGAATATACACTTCATCAAGTTTTCTCGTACGACCTCCAGCATTCCACTGATTNAAACCACTGCGGGTTGGAACATCTCCCGTCTTAGTGCTGAATAGAGGTAAAATTACATATTCATATTTAGATAAAAGATTTTCATTGGCACTAAAAACTTCTTTTAGAAATTCCATTAACAAATGATGGTCAACTTCTCTTGTAACATTTATTTCATCCAGTTTTTCCTTTAAATTGAAAGACTTATAGAGTGTATTTTTAGTAGTGTGAAAATGATAAGAATTAAGCCTATCATTGAACTTAATTATATGAGAACGAATTTGTTTCTCTAAAAGAATATCATCTATCCTTATAAAATCAATAGGACTCTCATGAATGTCCATAGATCCTATATCTCTTGTAACATAATGGTAAATACAACTTTCAATACCATATTTATCTATATCAGCCTTCAATCTATAATTTCTGTACTCCGAAACTTCTTTCACTAGCTTTAGATTATCATTTCGTGAGAGTGGATATTTAGAAGTATCATTGAATTCTGCAATCTTTTCATATTTGGAATTTCCCTGTCTTAGAAAGGTTTTTATGGCTATTCCATAATCAGATTTTATTGCATCAAATGAAATGTCTTCTCTTCCAACATTTTTAGCACCAAAGACATTGCAGAAAACATTTTCAAGCATTCTGTAATGAATAAATGGTACCTTACCTGAGCTGAATAAGGGAGTCATTTGAGCCAATCCTTTCAGATGAAATTTATATTTCTCTCTGAGTTTGGCCGGTTGTAATAAATAAAAAGAATTCATCTTTCTAAGACTAGGAGATACTCATGTTCCATTCTTTCATCCTTCAAACCAGATGCAGGATTTTTCTTGGATTTAAATAATGAACGGCTAACAATCTTATCAATATAAGTTAACCTGTGTTTCCATCCCGAATTGACAAAATGCTCAGCTATGATTTCATCAATAGGTATTTTCATCTCTCTGATTTTGGCAGGACCGACAAATATAAACATGTATTTGTTTACTCTTACGCTTATATCACTTAAAATCTTTATTACGGAGTTAAAATAGTTATCATATATTTTCATTAAATGTTTTTCGTTAATCAGACTTCTGTAAAAGAAAAATAAATCAGAACTGATGGAAACATCCGGCGAATTTCTGTAAGGTATTTCCTTCTGAGATAGCTCCTTAATATAATTATTGTCAAAACCAAGCCAGAACAATTCTAATTTAGTTGATCTTATATACTCCTGAGCCTGCAAATACGGGGGAGATGTAATGAGTATATCTACATCATTGTCTGGACTTAAACCTAAAACATCACAACCACTTTTTATTTTATATTTAACTTCAACAGGTCTTAGATTTTGATTTTCCTTAAGTCTATTCTGAAGGATAAATATTTCTCTTTCCAACATTGAAAAAAATAAATTTTTCCAATTGGTGTTTTTAAGATTTCTTATCTTTATCTTTGAGTTTTTTGAAATATACAACTTATGAACCTTCTCATCACTGTTGGAAAAATATCTTGTGAGCTTAATAAGCGGAATCTGGACTATATGTTGTTTAGTGGAATCCATTCTATGAACGTAGCCCCATACACTACTTAACAAAGAAACAAATTCTTCCTGAAACCAATAATATAACTTGTCCCATTGTGGAACGAAATTATGCTCATTTCTGCTATGACATATGTTTTCAAAAATTCTTCTTGCTGTTATGGGTGTCGATTTTTTTATGTAAGTATTGTGTATAACTGATAACAATGGATTTAAATCCCAAAGTTCATAATTTACTCCATAGATACGTGAAACACTTCCAACTGTTCCGTACCCTGCAAATGGATCCAACACGGTCATTCCTTTTTTAGAATACTTATCTAATACGTAAGCAACAATATGAGGTATGAATTTAGCAGGATACTTATATATACCAAATCCACCATATGTAGATGATGGAATCTTATTTGACATTTCATTTCTAAAAGAAATATTAACCTTATTGATGGGTAATTGGGTTTTTAAAGTTTCCATTCTATCAAGTACGTTTTTTCTCATCAGAAAATATTTCAGCAAACTCCTCAACCTCACTGAAAGTATTATACAACGGAACAGGAGCAACGCGTATTACATCCGGCTCACGCCAGTCACAGATGACTCCGGACTTGATTAGTTTCTCATGAAGCTCCTTTCCCTCTTTTCTTATTCTGAGAGATAACTGACAGCCTCTTTCTTCCGGATCAGAAGGTGTAATTATCTCAACGCTTCCGTCATTTCTATCATTTATGAGTTGCTCAAGATGTCCTGTAAGATTAATACTTTCAGTCCTGAGATTTTCTATTCCAGCTTCATCGAATATATCAAGTGACGCTCTGAGTGCTGCAAGCTGAAGTATAGGAGGATTTGAAAGCTGCCAGCTTTCAACAGTAGGTATCGGCTCAAAATTGTCCGGCATCAGAAACCTTGTTTTTTTATTATGTCCCCACCATCCCCAGAATTTAGGAAGTGAACTATCCTGTAG
>JAOADS010000084.1 GCA_026417195.1 Ignavibacteria bacterium
TTATAAGGTTGATTTCAATGCTTCATCCCTGAGTTCCGGAGTTTATTTCTACAGACTGGAAGCTGAAGATTTTTCTCAGGTAAAGAAAATGACACTTGCAAAATAAAGCTTTAATAAAAATGAATATCATAAAAATAATATTCCTTGTTACATTAAGCTGTTTCATAAGCAATATTGCCAAAGCTCAGTGGCAGGCGATCAATAACGGAGTTCCGGCCAACAGTAATGTCAGGGGAATTACCTCAAACAGTCAGTACCTGTTTTGCTGTGCAGAGAACCACGGAGTTTATCGTTCTTCAAATCAGGGATTAAGCTGGGAACAGGTTAACAACGGGATTTCAAATAACAGTTTGTGGACAATAAAATTTATATCACCTTATCTTTTTGCAGGAACGCAATTTTCAGTAGCATTCCGCTCCACTTCAAACGGTAACAACTGGGACAGCAGCATAGTATCCGGTGCAAGGAATTTCATAGGTCATCTGAGTTTCATATTTGCTGTTTCGTGGTACAGCGGAGTTTACCGTACTACAAATAACGGTATTAACTGGATTCAGGTAAACAGCGGATTAAGCGGAAGCGGTTATTGGCCTATTTTATCTCATAGCGGAATATTATTTCTCGGAGCCCAAAGCGGAGGCGTTTTCAGATCGTTAAACAGCGGCAACAACTGGACACAGGTTCTTACTGGTCAGTCAGTATATGCACTGACAGAGAAAGCCGGAGCGATATTCGCAGGAACCGGCGTAAACGGTATTTATAAATCAACAAACGGAGGAAATAACTGGGCTCCTTCAAATACTGGACTTCCTTCAAACACTACCGTTTATGCCTTATGGGATCCTAATATAACTAGTTACGTAATTGCAGGAACAACAAATGGGGTTTACATATCCTCAGATTACGGCAACTCATGGTCATCATTCAACAATGGATTTAGTGGTACACCGACTGTAACAGAACTCTACACGGATAACACATATCTTTACGCAGGCACACTGGGGCTTGGTATTTACAGAAGACCTCTCAGCACACTTAAGATAAATTTAATATCTGCAAATGTTCCCGGTAATTTTGAATTGGGTCAGAACTATCCGAATCCCTTTAACCCGTCAACAAAAATCAGGTTCAGTCTGCCGAACTCCGGAAACGCGAAACTGATTGTATATGATTTATCAGGCAAAGAAGTAGCTACACTTGTAAATCAGCATCTGGATGCAGGAATCTATGAAACAGATTTTGACGGAAGCGGACTTGCATCGGGAATTTATTTTTACAAATTAATTGCAAAAGATTTTTCTTCAACAAGAAAAATGATTTTATCAAAATAGTATTAAAAATGAAAATAATTTATCTGCTATTTTTAAATATCATATTTCTTCAGACTGCTGTATCTCAGTGGCAGAAAACTTCAGGGCCTAATGGAGCGTACGTCTGGGATATTGTGTCTCACCCTAACAATAAAATTTATATAGCTACATTCGGCGGCGGAATTCTTTCATCAGGCGATAACGGTAATACCTGGAGCCAATCCAATAACGGACTTCCGAATGGTTTTGCGTTTTCACTTGTTTTATTAGGGACAAACATTTTAGCCGGAGTTCAGGGTGGTGTGTATCTGAGTTCAACAGGCGGAGCAAGCTGGACACCAATTCATAATGGTTTGCCTGACAGTGTTGCATTTCATCAGATTGAAACCCACGGAACTGATATTTATACAGCATCCGATTTTCTCGGCATTTATAAAAGTACAAACTCTGGCGTCAGCTGGACATTGGTTAATAACGGTCTCACTAATCTTAATATCCAGTCACTTATCTCGACAGGCACATCAATTTTTGCTGCAACTCACGGAGGAGGTGTCTTCAAAACAGTTAACGGAACCGTCTGGTCAGCAGCTAATAACGGCCTGAATAATCTCTACTGCTTTAAAATGGAATATTCATCCAACGTTTTATATGTAGGAACCTATGCCGGACTTTACTCAAGCTCAAATCAGGGAGTCAGCTGGATAAACATTACTTCAGGCATAGGCAATCCGATTGTCTTTGATGTCTGGAGGCTTGGCTCTTCGATGCTCATTGCAACAAGCTCCGGAGTTTATAAAAGCTCCGATGCGGGAAGCACCTGGATAAATGCTTCGGCAAATCTCATGGGTTTGGGTTATGCAATTATTCTTTTTAACGGAAACTATTTTGTAGGAACTACAGGCGGAGGAGTATATTCAGCCCCTTTAAATCCAGTCAGCTGGACTGAAAAAAATAACGGAATAAATCATTCCCTGGTCTCGGCTCTGCTTCCAATCGGAAGTGAAGTCTTTGCTGCAACAGCAAGCGGAATTTACAAAACTCCGGATAATGGTCAGTCGTGGACAAGAACAGGAATCAATTCAAATCCATTTGGTGCAATCACTCTTCACAAAACCACTTCATACCTTTACGCAGGAACTACAAGCGGAATATTCAGAAGCGCTGATAACGGAAATTCATGGTCTGCTGCCAATAACGGATTCACCGGAAGCTACGGTGTATCAATTTACTCAACCTCAGCTTCTGAAATTTATTGCGGTTCACTTCTTGGAATTTTTAAATCTACCAACGCGGGAGATAACTGGACAAAGATAGGACTGGATACGAGTTATGTGTCTGCAATTAACGGAACAGGTAATTCTATATTTGCCGGAACGCTTTACAGAGGTGTTTTCCGTTCAACTAATTCGGGAGCAACCTGGACTCAGATAAATAGCGGAATAACCGGTGCATTGTACATAGGTGCATTATTACCTCAGGGAAATAATTTATTTCTGGGGACAATTGGAATAAACAGCGGAATCTATAAGAGTACGAATAATGGTAACACATGGGAGTTAAAATCGGCTAATCTCGGACAGTCACTGAACATAAAAGAATTTGCCACAAACGGCTCAGTATTATTTGCGGCCTCTCAGCTTGGCGGAGTGTTTTACAGCACAAATTCCGGAGAGAACTGGATGCAATTTAATTCAGGGTTCACTTACACTTATGTTAATTCAATCTGTGTGAATTCAGGTTCATTGCTTATCGGAACAGAAGGTAACTCAGTCTGGAGAAGAGGTGTTAATGAGATAGGAATACAGCAAATCGGCTCATCCGTTCCGGAAAATTATATGCTTTATCAGAACTATCCGAATCCGTTTAACCCGTCAACAAAAATCAGGTTCAGTCTGCCGAACTCCGGAAACGTGAAACTGATTGTATATGATTTATCAGGACAAGAGGTAAATACACTTGTAAATCAGCATCTGGATGCAGGAATCTATGAAACAGATTTTGACGGAAGCAAAATTGCATCAGGTGTTTATTTCTATAAATTAATTACAAAAGATTTTTCTTCAACAAGAAAAATGATTTTAACCAAGTAACAATAATTTAAAAAAAGGAGGTAAAAATGTTTGGCTTCAGAAAAAAAACAGAAGAGATGCATAAGGATCCCAAGAAAGCTCTTGAACATGCAGATAAAACCTTGAATACGGGATTTACAGGCTGGATTTCAAAAACAGTTATGGGAGATTATTTCCATTCAGAGGCAAATAAGGGAATTAAGATGGCAAAGCAGTTTACTGATAACGGCAATTTATCAGTAACCGGGACTCCTGCAACTGCAGAGGTAATCAGTCTTCAGGATACGGGGAAGCTTGTAAACTTCAATCCGGTGCTGATGCTGAAACTCAAAGTACTTCCTCAGTTCGGAACACCATTTGAAATTGAAACGGAAGCAACCGTATCAAAAATTGCTGTACCGAAAGCCGGAGATAAACTTAATATAAAATATAATCCGGCTAACACAAAAGAAATAATCATACTATAAAACCAACAGGAGGAAAACTTTCAAAATAAGTAACCCTTCGCTTTATGGTGAAGGGTTCTTTAATTTTTGAAAAGATAATTTACATTAAGTATTCCAAGAACATCATCACACCATTTTTTGAAATCCGGCTCCGTTGATTTGGATTGACGGAGTCTTATTTCCTCAGAAAGAATCACTGAGCCAATCTCATCGTTTTGAAATTCCGGAAGAATTAATCCGGCGATTTGCATAAACTGTTTTTCATTCAATCCCTGAATTGAAGTGAGGAAATTTTTCAGAAGATAATTTTCCTTTATCTGTTCTCCGAAACCTGAATTCATAATTTCCAGAAAATAATCGTCTCCGTATTTTTTAAGACACTCAGCTGCAAGAAATCTTGCTGCGTAATATTTATGATTCATCAGATTAACGGCTGCAAGCATAGAGTTACGCCCCGGATAGTTTGATAATGCAAAGGCAATATCTTTTGAGTAAAGCCTTTTGTCAGAATCTTCCAGTGAAAGCTGAAACAATCGTGATGAGACTTTTTCTTTGAATGAAATATCCGAATCATCAAGTTTAATTTTACCAAGAGCATTAATTGCATTTGAACGCACACGGAAATTTTCATCAGACGTTAATTGAAACAGAACTTCCTTTGCTGAAGGATTTTTTGTCTCGCCAATCAGATAACATGCAAAGCTGAGTTCTCTTGCTGAGGCACTCACTTTCCCGTTTAAATAGTTTGTGAGAAATTCTTTCATGGTATTGCATATTGACTCCGGTATTTTCAAGGCAAGCTGACGCATAAGCTGAGCATCGCGGTGATCTTCAGAACCAAGTTTGGAGATAATATAGTCTGCAGTCTCAGTGCTGTCACGCACAAGCCGGTTGAAACCAACTTCCTGCCAGAGAGAAAATCTCGGCTCAATCGTTTTTGCCATAACGAAAAGCTCTGATATATAAAATTCCCTGTTTGTATCAAGCGGAACTTTGAAATTATCGGCGCTGAATTCTGATGGCAAATCTTTCAGATAATAATCAGTAAATACGCCCCACTGAGATGATGAATTCAGAGTTGAATCCAGACCAGTCTGAGAATAAAAATCATCTCCGGACACATCAAGAAAAATTCCTATACTTCCGAACTCACGCCTCGGATTTCCGTATCCGCGTGAATTAGAAGGAAATTTATTCAGATAACCGTCGGTTCCGTTTTCATCAATTAAGATTCCTATTCCGTTTGCATTGCCTGCTCCCTGTGAAAGTGAATATGCCGAGTAATTATCATTTCCTTTAACATCCCACAGAAGTCCGAAACCGAAATCGTGTCCGCAACCCTGTGAGACACCGTTTGAAGAATAGAAATCCCAGCCGTCATAATCTTTCAGCAAACCGACTGCAAGATGAATACCTGCTCCCTGCGAATACTGATAGCCGTTGTATTTATCATGACCTGCTTTATCAATAATAGCTCCAAGTCCGTACCAGTAAGCTCCTCCCTGACCGAAAATGTCTGTGTTGTAAATATCGTTTCCTTCGCCTTCAATAATTAATCCGATTCCGCCGCCGTAAAACGGACGCAAACCAAGTCCGTAACCCTGACACATTGAAACGTAATGATCTTCATATCTTCCGATATCAAGAGAACGCATGTCAGCGAGGTATGAATCATTTCCCTTGTTATCAATAATGCATCCCGCACCCTGTGTCATTCCGAAACCCTGTGAATATGAGTTTGCAATGTAAACGTCATTCCCGTTTCTGTCTATGAGAAGTCCCACACCGAAACAGCCGGCTCCTTGGGAAAATTCACCTGAACGATATGTATCATTTCCTCCTTCATCTAAGATGACTCCAACTCCAGCTAACCCAGCCCCGAGACTACAGAAACCCTTTGCGTAATATTTATCGTCGCCGGACTTATCGAATATAAAAGATGAGGAAAAAAATCCACCTGCAAGCGAGAAATCATTTTCAGAGGAATAAAAATCATTTCCTCCTAGATCAATTATACAGCTTATTCCGTTAGTATGCAGGTTTTCTGTCAGGTAAACGTCATCACCTCCGAGATCAATTATGAAATCATAACTTCCGGTATACTTATTATTTCCGGTACCTCCTACGGCAATTTTAATTCCATCATCATTTATTTCTTTCTGGAAGTGAGATTTCTTAATGTTTAGTTCTTTAATGAGAGAATTCCTGTTATTCTCTTCATCTGAATAAAACCTGTAAATTGAATATGCTGTATAAAAGGCTTCACAACCGTAATCAGCAATTAAACCTGAACTTGCTTTTGAAAAAAGCTCTGTTAAATATCTTGTAAGCTCTGTGGAAGAATCCCTTGATTTATTGTAAAGAAAAATATCTGTGATGTTTTCATTTTCTGGCGATTGAATTAAAAACTTTACATTACTTTCAATGAATGAAATTTCTTTTGTCTTAAAAACAGAAAGCAAACTGTTCCTGTCTGATCTTGAGGTTCTGATGAGTGAAATGATACTTTCGTAACCTCTGTCAGTCCTTAATGAATGATATTTCAGGTTATTTTCATCTGAAATCATTTGAAACAGTCTGTTTACAACTATATCAGCTGTTGAGTCTTCAAGATATGAAAGGGAATCCAGCCATACGGTACCATTCAGCGGTTCAGACATCATATTCCTGATTCTGGGAAGTACCAGTTTTACATCAGATGAGGGCGACTTTTCTCCGGCGGGCAGAAACTCTGCAGGTATAGTAATATCAGAGCCGGTAAGACCCCGGAAATCTAAAACAAAATCAAATACATTTGGAAGTTTTCCCTGAGATAAAATCACTTGGAATAATAAACTGGTAAAGATAAAAATCCTCATAATGTCAGGTAAATATAAATTCTCCTGTAAGTTAAGTTTAGTCAAATTTAAGTCCTTAACTTCAGGAACATGTTCTGAGTATTAAATGTATAAAGATAAAAATAATCTGTAAAGACTATGAAAGCATTTAAATATTCACTCGCTGTTTCTTTGATCCTTCTATCATTATTAATCATAAATTCCTGTGATGATCAGGAGAAATTCACAGATTCAAAACCTACATATGAAATTGAAACCAGAAGTCCGGTCAATGAATATAAATCTGAGGAAAATCAAACAGCACCAGTGAAAAATATCAGTTTAGACCCTCCTGCAACCGATAATTTCAACACACAGGATATGCGAATGATAATCAAAACAGGTGAGATGAATATTGAAACAGAGAGGTTTGACGAAACTGAAAACAAAATTAAGGAAACAGTAAAGAAATTTAATGCTTATATAACAAATTCCTCTTCCCTCATAAATCCTGCCGGTAAAAAACATGGGTCTATTACAATCAGGGTAGCTTCCTCTGACTTTGATAATTTAATATCATCATTAAAAACCATTGATAAAATCTCAAGTCTTAACGTGAGCGGAAGAGACGTTACAGAAGAATATCTCGATCTTGAAGCAAGGCTTAAAACACAAAAGGAACTTGAAGCCCGCCTGATCAGACTGTTACAGGAGAAAACTGCTAACCTTACTTCTGTTGTGGAAGTGGAAACAAAGCTTGCAAGCGTGAGAGAAAACATAGAAAAGACAGAAGGCAGAATCAGATATCTCAGAAATCAAACTGCTTATTCAACATTAAAAGTCTCATACTATGAACCTTCAGTATTGAACACATCTACCGGAGGAGGGTTTTTTTACGAAATAGGTGAGAGCATTTCACGTGGACTTACAGGCTTGACAAAGGTTATAAGTGGTATGATCACTTTTACAATAGCAGCTTCTCCCATACTGACTTTTCTAGGAATCGCTCTATACCTTGGCCTTAAGTATATAAGGAGAAGAAAAACTTTAAAACCTCAGACCGGAAGTTAATTTTAAATTTAAAAAAAGTTAAAAACTCTATATCCTCGGAATTCAGCTGCTAATGGTATGAGCACTCTTAATCTCCCTTTTCAGGGGAAAAGATAATTTTATTTTATCAAACACTAAAAACATAACAGGCACAACAACAAGAGTCAGAAAAGTTGAGGTGGCAAGACCAAATATTATAGCAACACCCATAGGTCTCCAGAATGCAGTGTTCTGTCCCCCTATGATCCAGCTGAATGTTCTCCAGTCAAAATCAATTCCAGTAGTAAGTGGAACCAGTCCGGCTATGGTTGTAGCAGCAGTAAGAACAACAGGTCTTAGCCTGATGATACCTGACTGAACAACTGATTCTTCTTTTGAAAGTCCCCTTTTCTCAAGCTCTTTCTGGAAGTCAAGCAGAACTATTGCATTTCTCACGACAATTCCGCCAAGAGATATCACGCCAATACCGGTCATTACAATACCGAAAGGAGTCCCTGTAATAAGTAATCCAAGAAGAACACCTATGAGTGATAACACAACAGAAAACATAATTACAAGAGGTGTCTTTACTGAATTAAATTCAAGCACTATGAAAAAGAAAATCAAAAGCAAAGAGAGAATGAAAGCATTGCCAAGAAATGCCTGTGATTCCTGACGATCCTGCTGTTCTCCGGTATATGAAATCAGATAGCCGTCGGGAAGTCTGAAATCCTTGAGTTTCATTTTCACATCTTTGAGGACTTCATCACCCAGTCTGCCTTCAGCATTTGCTGATATTGTTACAACTCTTTTCAGATCAACACGGTTAATTGCAGTAATACCTCCTGAGAATTCGATTTTCGCAACCGAAGAAAGCGGAACAGGTATTCCGTCTTTATCATATATAAATAAATTTTCCAGTTTCTGAATATCGTTTCTCTGAAGACTGTCAAGTCTGACAGTTATGTCATATTCATCTTCGCCAATACGGTACTTGCTGTCTCTTATACACATCTCCGAGCCC
>JAOADS010000085.1 GCA_026417195.1 Ignavibacteria bacterium
GGTATAGACTGGATATGGAGATATGATGAAAGAGGACAGTTACATCATGAATTTGAGTTATCAGAAGAAGCGAATCCGGAAGATATAAGATTAAAGGTGAAGTATGCAGATTATGAGATAACACCGGACGGAAAGAAGCTTATACTCTCAACACCACTTGGGAGACTAGAGGACGGATATGTAATAGGACACAGAAGTGAGAATATGCTATTTCCTGTGGAAGTGAGCTACAGATACAACAGAGACGGAAGTATAGGATATGAAGTAATGAACTGGGACAGGAGCACGAAGCTGATAATAGATCCGCCCTTATCACTGACGTGGGCTACGTTTTACGGGGGAGGTGATACTGAGATCGGTAGAGCAATTTCAAATGACCTGTTTGGAAATATCTTTATTTCGGGATTCACGGCATCCCTTAATTTTCCCTCTTACAATCCCGGGGGTGGTTCGTATTTTCAAGGTAGCTTAGCAGGGTATAATGATATTGTATTGTTAAAATTCAGCAATACAGGGATAAGACTATGGTCAACCTACTATGGAGGAGGGATAGATGAAATACCATATTCTTCGTGCAATGATTCAGCTGGTAATTTCATTGTTGTGGGAGCAACAACATCCCCGAATTTTCCAGTTTTTAACCCAGGAAATTCATTTTTTCAGAATAACATAGCTGGTCTTGAAGATGGATTTATACTGAAGTTTAATAACTATGGCATAAGGAAGTGGGCAACATTTTATGGTGGAAGCGGGACAGACAGATGTTTCAGCGTAATAGCATCTGATTCAGGGAAAGTAAACATAGGAGGATACACTAACTCGATTGACTTCCCTGTATGGAATTTTGGAAGCGGTTCTTATTTTCAGTCAAATTTTGCAGGTGGGAATTATGATATGTTTATACTTAAGTTTGATAGTACTTGTAAAAGACTCGGCGGAACCTATTATGGAGGCTCAGGAAGTGATTATGTTGGAAACTTTTGTATAAGCCCGGACTTTCTTGGTAATTTGTATTTCACGGGATATACAAACTCTGTAAATTTCCCGATCTTAGAACAGCCAGGTTCATATTTCCAAAGTTCATTAAGCGGAAGCTACGATGTTTTTATTATAAAGTTTAACGTTTTTTTCCAGAGGTTATGGGCTACATATTATGGAGGAAGCTCAGCTGATTATGGCAACTCAATTATTGTTAATAATTCAGGAGACATAATGATAACAGGATATACAACATCGGTAAATTTTCCATGTCTTAATTTAAGCGGGGCATATTTTCAACCAAATCATGCAGGTGGTTTGAATGACGGGTTTATTTTGAAATTTAATAATTCTGGAGTCAGGCTGTGGTCTACATATTTTGGAGGAAGCGGCAATGATATATTCCAGGCTTTATGTATAGATCGTAATGATAAGCTTTACTTAACAGGTTTTAGTTTATCTCAAGATTTACCACTTTATAATCCCGGGGGTGGAAAATTTTTTCAAGGAAGTAACCAAGGTGAAGCAGATGCTTTTTTAATAAATTTAAATAACAACTGTAGTTTGTTATGGGCAACTTATTACGGGGGAAGCAGTGGAGATTATGCAAATTCTGTTTGTTCAGATAATGCTGGAAATATTTTCATGACGGGATACAGTAACTCTGGTAATTTGCCTGTCAACAATCCGGGTAATGGAGCTTATTTTCAGCAAAGTCTTCAGGGGACGCGCGATATTTTTATATCCAAGTTTGGTAATTATCCGGTATCAGTTGGGGAACAAGATCCCATTCTGAAATATTTTTTATCTCAAAATTTGCCTAATCCATTTAATCCATATACCTTTATAAATTTCTCTATGGCTTCTGATGCCTTTGTTGAATTAAAGGTGTTTGATATAACAGGCAAAGAAATCTGTACTATGATAAAAGGAAGCTTCTTGAATGCAGGATATTACAATATATTATTTGATGGTTCCAATCTACCCAGCGGTATTTATTTTTACAGGCTTGATGTGAATATATCAGGTAAGAGTTATTCGGATACGAAGAAGATGATACTACTTAGGTAATAGGATTGACAACCTCCTGTTGATAATTTGTAAGTAAGAATAATAAGGAGATCTACAAAGGTTTAAAAATTCGAAACTTTCTCTTTCGGAGAATATAAAATTACTTAGTTTCTGATTTTTCCAATTCTGAAATTTTTTCTGTCAGCCACTCAGTTCCAAAAGTTTCAGGATATTTATCTATAATTTGCTTTGCTTTGAAAATTGACTTTTCTACGTTTTTTCCTAATCTTGCTTTTACAAGGAAAAGGACAGTCCTTGAAAAATTTTTGAATCTTTTAATATTTAGGTCTGAGATCTTGGACGACACCTTCAACAATTTTAAAAATGAATCAATGACATCTTGCAACTGATTAAAGTATCCTAGTTCATAGTAATATTGAATAGTATAGTGTTTTATACTAACTTCATAAACATCGTCCTTAGGGGCTTTGGATATATATTTAAGGCCTTCTGTATAATCCTTTTTCTCGAAATATAGTCTTATCATAGCCAGATTTACAAAGTAATCCCTGTTGTTTGCAGGGAGCTTTTCAGAAAAATTTTTTATAAATCGTTCTGCTTGACCGTACTTTTTCATTTTTAGAATATAGTTAACTATATAATCAAAAGTAGCGCTGTCAATGTGGTCTTCAACATATGAATAAGCATTATGTTTTATCATCTCTATGCAAGCTTCATATGCATCATGTGTTCTATCTCTTATTCCCATTTTTTCAGTCATCTTGCACTGGTTTATAATGCCTATTAACAAATAATGCCGTTCGGATCTGCTAAATAGTTGAAGGTTTTTAAAAACTGTATTCTTAAATCTTTTAAATAACTTCCTATTAAGAGGATTATAATATGACTTATACATTGAGTAATAAACATCGAACACAGAGGCGTATTTAGGGTTCAACCTTCTCACATTTTCAGAAACTTCCATAAAATCCAAAAGTTTCAGAGATTTATTAAAAATCAGATCATTCAAATTCACCTTTGTTTCATTAGAAAGCATTTTGACCATTATAGCCTCATTAAAATAAGCTACAAATGTGTTCATTAAATTCAGCAAAGATAATTCCTTAGGTAAACTATGGTATTCACTTACTCTTCTTAAGCCTTGAAAAGCATAAGCTTTTAGATTAGTTAATTTATATGTCTGCCAAAAGAAATCAATATCTACACCATCCTGTTGTAACTTCTTCTGATTATTTGAGACAACATCAAGTGATTTTTCAAATAATTCTTTTTTTATGAGTCCTTGAGCCAGTAATAAGCCTCTAATATAATCATTATTTGATAACTCATTATTAATGATAAACTCTTTAAATAGTTTTGTCAAATCAGAATTTAGCTTATTAATTAATAAGTCAGCTTCATGTCCAAATTCCTTGTCAGGGTGGAGTTTTTTGAATAGATTTTGTTTCGTAAGATTTTTGGAGTCAAAAGTTGGATAAAATTTCTTCAATTCTCTGAAATAAGGTAAAAGGTTTCTGCCAATCTTGGAATATGGAGAAGATATAAATTTTTCAAAGTTTTTTAGTTCTGACTTTGTAAGCTTCTTTAGTGATTTTATTACTTCAACATCCTTCATAAAATAAGTTTTATTGTCACAAATATATGAGCTAAAAAGCCAAAAAGTAAGTAAAAAAGGGCTTTTTAATGTTCAATGTAATTGAAAAGTTGTCATTAATTATGAATTTTTTCCTTTGATAAACTTAATTTGATCTTGTAGCTTTGCACTTTAAATAATTAAAATATTTATGAAACTAATGGAATTAAATAATAATAACAAAGTAGCAAAAGGTTACAGACTTAGAGTCTCAACTCATAGATTAATAAAGGATTTGGTTAATTACACCGGATCTGATTATGACACTATTATATCAAATGCCTGTATGCTTTTAGAAAAAGAGATAAAATATATAAGCGGAGAGTACATATTTAAGAAAAATTCTGTGGCTGAGAGCAGTCATACTTCGCTTAAATAATTTAAATGTAATTTTTAGTTAGTATTCTAAGGGTTTTTTATCCAGTTATCGTGTTTAGCAGTTGGAAAATGCATGATTATGAATCTCACAGGCAGAGAGTGAATTATGTGAGGAATATGCAATGCTGATTAGAAACTGAAAGCCGGAGAGTACAGGGTTAACTGGGACGCAACGAAGTATTCGTCTGGGATATATTTTTATAGTCTTACAGCAGATGGTTATTCAGAGATAAGGAATATGATAGTTTCAAAATAGCCTGCCTTATTTTTTCATTGCGTTGTTTCTGTTGGAGATTGTTCGCCTGCCCTGAGTGAATTGAAGCACTCGGAATTACAATGTCATGATTGTCTTTTATTCTTCTTTTGCTTGCCCAAAAGAAGAACCAAGAAAAGGGCAAAACAGCCTGTTCAAAACCTCGCTTGCTAAAAATTCGGAAACTCGCCACGATGTAATCGTGGCTCAGACAGTCCGAATTTTCTTAACGCAAGCTCAGTTTTTCACTTAACGGCTGTTTTTCATATGGGGGTCAGCCCCTCCTCCAGTTGGCGTGAGAATAGTAATGTTGAGATTCTTCACCTGCCCTGAAAGAATTGAAGGACTTAGAATGACAACAAGTGTTGTTAGTCATTCCAAATCCTTATGCTGTTATTTCCTCCGCCCGGAAGGCTTGCAGTATATCACATTTCAGGTGTCAAGAGCCCTGAATATCAGGTAATTTGCTTCTTTATGACACTGATAGTATGAAACTTCCACGCTGTATAATCTAATCCATTTACGTTTAGGTTTATTTATATTAATTTCGGGGAAATAAAAAGGAGTCTTATCATGAAAAGAATAATGTGTAAGTCAAAACTTCATCAGGCTAAGGTAACACAGGCAGAGCTTTACTATGAAGGTAGCGTAACCATAGATGCAGATCTGATGGAAGCTGCTGATATTTTACCTTACGAGAGAATACAGGTTGTTAATATCAATAACGGTCACCGTTTTGAAAGCTATGCTATAAGTGGTAAGAGGAGATCCGGAGTCATTTGCATAAACGGAGCAGCAGCAAGACATGCTCAGGTGGGTGACAGGATAATAATAATTTCATACGCTGAATATGATGAACCTGAATTGAAGAATTTCAAACCTACACTTATCATGCTTGATGAAAATAACAGGATAAAAGATATAAAATACACAAATGAAATAATTGAAGTCTGATGAAAAATTTTCTTCTAATACCGTTTCTTTTAATTTCTGCAGAGCTTTTCTCCCAGAAGGTTTACAAAGTTGATTACCAGAGCCAGGCTGACATAAAGGTTTATATAGTGGATTACGAATCTCAGTCTGACCTGAAGGTCTATATGGTTAAATATGAATCTCAGGCAACTGAAGATGGTTTATGGTTCAGCGTTCCTTATGAAAGCCAGGCTGACTTCAAAATTTACTTTGTTGATTACGAAAGTCAGGCTGACCTGAAGATTTATTTTGTGGATTATCAGAGTCAGGCCGGCTGGGTGAATAAACAGAAGCAACACCTTCTTAAGTTCAAAAAACGCTGATGCCGGTTACTGATACTAACTTCAATAACCTCAATTCAGCAATAAAGGAACAAAAGCTTGCTGAACTGATGAAGAGTCTCTCGGATAAGGAAAACCTGAAGCAGAGACTTGCAACCGTAATACTTGCTGCAGGACTTGGCAAGAGGATGAAATCTCCGGATAAACCAAAGGTAATGTTTGAAATCAATGGAAAGCCCATGATTCAATATGTCACGGAACTGGCATTCAGTGTTGAGTCAGACATTGTAATTCCAATAGTTGGACATCACAGGGAGAAGGTGACGGAATTTCTAGACAAGAGATTCCCGGACAGGGAAATCAGGTATGCAGTTCAGGAAGAACAGCTTGGAACAGGCCATGCAGTAATGCAGACGGAGGGAATTCTCAGGGATTTTAGTGGAGAAGTTCTTATCCTTTCAGGAGATGTTCCTCTTTTAAGCAGAGAAACTGTAAAAAAATTAATCAGAACTCACTTTGAAGGGAAATATCTTGCTACTATGCTTACAGCGGAGTTCCGGGATCCTTATGGATATGGCAGAATCCTCAGAGATGAAAACGGCAGATTTATCAGGATAGTTGAAGAGAAGGATGCAACGGAAGATCAGAAGAAGATAAGGGAAATCAATCCGGCTATATATATAGTTAATTCCTCAGTGCTTTTCGATTGCCTTAAAAAGATTAAACCGGACAATAATCAGAACGAATATTATCTTACAGATATATTCAACTTCATTCCATGTGATAAAATAGGAACTGTTTCTGTCAATGATGAACTTGAAGTTACAGGAGTAAATTCCATTGAGCAGCTTAGGGAGATTGAAGAAGCCTTGTCCAATACCCTTAAGACTTGAGGAAGTTTTATCCGGAAGACATAATTTCGCTAGCTTTTTCCTTTCCGGTTTTAATATTACAACTATATTTTTTCTTTGTAGAGGAAATCGCTTATTCATTAAGTGATTTGCTTACTTTACCTCTTGGTGTTTTTCTATTACTTATTTTGATTTTTTCAAATAAAGTTAACAAACACCCTTTTCTCAGGTTTATCAGAATTTATTATCACATTCCATTATACGGAATAGTCTTTACAGCTTTCCAGAGTTTTATTCATAGGCTAAACCCGAACGACTGGGACAGGGAACTTCACAAGTGGGATTACCTGATATTTGGTTTTGATATAACTGTATGGTTTGAGAAATGTGTAACCCCATGGCTGACAGAGATACTGACTCTTTCGTATTTTTCATATTATATTTTACCAACTTTAACTTTTGTACTGCTCTACTTTGGATTCAGGGAGAAAAATAATTTAACTTCAAGGAAATATCTGCTTGCTATTGTAATCGGATGGTATTTTGCTTTTATATTTTATGCTTTGTTACCTGCTGCAGGTCCAGACATTGCTTTTCCGGGAAATTATTCTGTTGTGCTGAAGGGAGTTTCTCCTTTTACTTCTTATTATCTTGAAACACTGGGGAAATATCTCAGGGAATCAAATGTCAGAAATACGTTCCCTAGTATGCATTTCTGCATTATACTGATAAGCTGTTACTTTGCTTACCTGTACAAACGGAAGTATTTCTGGTTCTGTGTCTTACCTCTTGGAATTATGTTAGGTTTAGCTACTTTATATTTAAGGCAACATTATCTTGTTGACCTTATCGCAGCCTTTCCGCTTGCAGCTATTTTTATATATACTGGCAGAAAGTATGCTAAACAAACTGTCTAATTTCCGAAATGTTCTACAATATCCTGTCCGTCCGGGAAATGAAGCTTATCATCTACTTAAATGTCGGGATTTATGCTTTTTGCTATCGGACAGTTTATGGCTACTGCCTCAAGCAAACCTCTTTTATCAAGCGGAATACCTTCAGGAAAAATGATATCAGCTTTAAGTCTTTTCACTCTTCTTGGTTTGTCGTCACTCATGTATTTCTCTATCCTGCAGGATGTACCTTTAAGCTCT
Source organism: Ignavibacteria bacterium (assembly GCA_026417195.1). GTDB lineage: Bacteria > Bacteroidota > Ignavibacteria > Tepidaquicellales > OLB5 > JAOADS01. The sequence continues at coordinate 7,533 of JAOADS010000085.1, forward strand.
ATTCCCCTTTCTTCAGCAGCTATGCCCATGGTTGTAAGGTAACAGACAGCAAGTGACGTTGCAAGAAGATCAGTAGGAGAAAACGATTCCCCCTTTCCTTTATTGTCAACAGGTGCATCAGTATATATTACGGTTCCGCTTGGAGAGTGAACGGCTTTGCAACGCAGACTGCCTTCGTAAAAGGTTTTTATTTCAACCATTTTAAAGACCTCCTTATTCGTTTAACTTAATATAGGTTTAATAATAAAAAACAAAAAGGGACATGGTTATGTCCCTTTTACATAAATCCAGTTTTCAGGAAACTACTTTGCAGCCAGATTCTTTGATATCCTCTCTGCTTCAATCTGTGCAAGCCTTGCAAAGTCTATTGCATTTGAAAGAGTTCTCAGTGTCTCCTGAGGTGAATGAAATCCCATGGAATTCTCAGCTGCTATAAAGTCCCACCTCATCTGAGCTCTTCTGTGGAGTTTCCTTGCTGTAAGAAGCTGTTCATCTGTTGCTCCGTTATCTTTTGCCTTCTTGATGGCATTGATTGCATCAACTATAGCATTTTCAGTTTTAGTCATAGTTTCAAATACCCTGTCCTGAATTGTTTTCACTCTATTGATAAGTTCAGCCTCATCCCATTTATGACATGTCTGACATGCATTGTTGATATTCTTCAGAGGGCTTCGGATCCAGTGATTCGTTACCTTAACGGATCCTACCCTTTCATAAGGCATGTGACAGTCTGCACAGCTTACTCCGCTTTTTGCGTGAATTCCTGTTGACCAGAGTTCAAATTCAGGGTGCTGCATCTTAAGCATCGGTGCTCCGGTAATTTCATGTGTCCAGTCAGAAAATCCATATTCATCATAGAAAGCTTCTATACTGTCTGCAGTAAATCCCTTGTCCCAGGGAAAGGTAAGATATTTCCCTTCTCCTTTGAAGTAATACTCAACGTGGCATTGTGCGCATACGTAACTTCTCATTTCCTGACGAGAAGCCTTCGTAATGTCAACTCCCCTTCGCTGCATAGCTTCAATAAATGCAGGTCGGCTGATTCTGAGAGACATGGTTTTGGGATCATGACAGTCTAAACAGCCTGTCTCTTATACACATCT
>JAOADS010000086.1:0-4290 GCA_026417195.1 Ignavibacteria bacterium
GACTGCTTGGAACTGTGGGCGAGCCTATAAATCCAGAAGCCTGGATGTGGTATTACAAAGTAATAGGTAAGTCACGCTGTCCGATAGTTGATACCTGGTGGCAGACAGAGACGGGTGCAATTATGGTCAGTCCTTTACCCGGCGCCACACCGCTTAAACCCGGAACAGCAACCTTACCATTTTTCGGCATTGTTCCAGATGTTTTATCAAAGGAAGGAAAGCCCTGTAAAGCCAATGAAGGCGGATATTACGTGATAAAGAAACCCTGGCCTTCAATGTTGAGAACGATATGGGGAGATGATAAAAGATATAGGAAACAGTACTGGTCAGAATTTCCCGGAGTTTATTTCACTGGTGACGGTGCAAGGAAAGATAAGGACGGTTATATATGGATTATGGGAAGGGTAGATGATGTAATTAATGTAAGCGGTCACAGGATAGGAACTGCTGAGGTGGAATCAGCCCTTGTATCACATCCTAAAGTTGCAGAAGCTGCAGTTGTTGGCAGACCAGATGACCTTAAAGGTTCAGCTATAGTGGCATTTGTGACGCTTGAAGGGAAATATAAACCTGATGACAGTCTGAAATCTGAACTTAAAGAATGGGTTGCCAAGAAAATCGGTTCACTTGCTAGGCCGGACGATTTAAGATTTACGGAAGCTTTGCCTAAGACAAGAAGCGGGAAGATTATGAGAAGACTTCTGAGAGAGATAGCTACACAGGGAACAGTTACCGGAGATACTACGACACTTGAGGATTTCTCTGTGCTTGAGAAGCTGAGAGAGGATGAGGAGTAACCGGCTATAATGATTTTTCATCATTAATCGCTTGAAAATTCCTGCGGTGAATTATATTTTGCAGGCGATTGGCGGGAAATTATGACTACATAGAAGCTAATCTGCTGGAGCTTAAAAGAAAGATAGAAAAAATTTCTCTTTCATGCGGCAGAGAACCTTCTGAAATACATATAATTGCTGTCAGTAAAACTTTCCCGCCTGAGGCTATCAACGTTGCTTTGAAATGTAATCACACAGATTTTGGTGAGAACAGGGTTCAGGAACTGATATCCAAGTCTAAAGAATTTAATGGGAGAACCGTTCATTGGCATTTGGTAGGGAAGTTGCAGACCAATAAAGTTAAGCTGATTGTACCGGTTGTTTTTCTTATACACTCACTTGATTCACTTAAACTTGCACTCAAAATTAATACTGAGGGAGCTAAAATAAATAAAGTGATTAAATGTCTTCTTCAGGTAAATACTTCAGGCGAGCAGCAGAAATCTGGATGTGAACCAAGTCAAAGTCTTAAACTTGTGAGGGAAATTGCTCAGCTGGAATATGTAAAACTTCAGGGACTGATGACAATAGGGAAAATGATGTCTGACGAAAAAGATGTGAAGGAAAGAAAAGTTGTCAGAGAAAATTTCAGGGTTTTGAAAGAGCTTTACAGTGAGATTAAAGATTTGAATATACCAAATACTGATTTCAAGTATCTATCAATGGGGATGACTTCTGATTACGATATTGCAATCGAAGAAGGAAGTAATATGTTACGTATTGGTTCAGCTATTTTTGGGATAAGAAATAATTAAAATTTTTAATTGAAAACATTTTAAATTTAAATCTATAAAAATGAAACTATCATCAATTGATATTAAGAAACAGGAATTTCGGAAAGCTTTAAGGGGATATGATATTTCAGAAGTTGAGGCTTATCTTGATACGGTTGCCAATCAGTTTGAAGCATTATCACGGGAAATTGAGGAACTTAAAGAACAGATAAGAAAGCTTGAAGAAGAAAAAGCCGAACTTGAAAATGAAGTGCATCTTTACCGGGAAAATGAGAAAACTTTCCAGAAGGCAATTGTAAAGTCTCAGGATATGACTGATGAAATACTTGAGAATGCAAAGAAAAGGGCTGAATTGATTACAAAAGAAGCAGAAATAATGGCTACAAAGATGAAGATCTCAGCACAGGAAGAGTTCGTACATCTGAAACAGGAGCTTGAGGAGTTAAGACAAAAGAATGAAGCTGTTATTGATGATATACGTAATTTCCTTATCGACAAACTTAACTCAATAGAAGAATATCAGCGTAACAGAAAGATTATTAAACTTGAAAATCCGGGGATACCGGTTCTGAGAGATGTTAAAGATGAGTCACAAGAAGGTAAATTCGGTAATCCGGAGTTTTCTGTTTAATTCAAGACAGTCATAATATTTATTTAATCAAGACGAGATTGTTATTCATTGATTAATCTCAATCAATCTTCTGTTTGAAAAAAATAATAAGAACCAGAAAGCACGAAGATGATTCCCTGAAATCTGTTAAGTCTCTAATCGGTGAAATTAATGCTTCAGTCGGTATAATACTTGGTACAGGTCTGGGAGGATTAGTTAGCGATGTTAAGGTAAAAAGTAAAATTGATTACAGGAAGATAAAGCATTTCCCTTTATCCACTGTTGAGTCTCACCATGGATTTCTGATTCACGGTGAAATATCAGGTAAGGAGGTGTTAATTATGCAGGGACGGTTTCATTACTACGAAGGTTATGCACATGAGGAAATAACTTATCCTGTGAGGATTATGAAAAGATTAGGTGTAGAAATTCTTATTGTTTCAAATGCCTGCGGAGGACTAAACCCTGTTTACAACAGAGCTGATCTGATGATAATGAAAGAACATATAAATTTTCATTTCGATACTCCCCTGAAGAATTTTCACAAACGTTCATCAAATAAAGAAATTTATGATGAGAATTTAATCAATCTTGCTGAAGAAACTGCTCTTGAGAATAAGATCAACATTCACAGGGGAGTATATCTTTCACTTCATGGTCCGTGTCTTGAAACAAGGGCTGAATACAGAATGTTACGTAGGCTCGGTGCCGATGTTGTTGGAATGTCAACCATGCCGGAGGCAACACTTGCCTCATATCTTGGTATAAGAGTACTGGGAATTTCAATCATAACAGATATGGGTCTGCCCGATACTCTCAGGCCTGCAGTACTTTCGGAAATTCTTGAGGCTGCCTCCGAGGCTGAACCGAAACTAACTCTACTTACAAGAAAAATTATAGAAAAGCTGTAAAGTATGACAGAGCAAAAAGAAAAAATAATACAGTCAGCATCTTATATAAGAGCAAGAACACTTAAAAAATTGAAAGTTACTTCTGCAATATGGACATACAGAGGTGCGGGTTTTTTAAAACAATTACGTGTGAATTCATCAGTTAGATTTTCTGATATACCACCTGTTTCAGAGTCCGGTAATTATCCCGAAGGTGACTTTATGCTGGTTTCAGCCGGAGAGAGGAAAATTTTTGTGCTTAATGGCTTCATAAATTTCTATGACGGCTTTTCAATGAAGGAATGTGCCCATTATATTTACGTCCTTAAAGAACTAGGAGTTAAAAAAGTCCTGCTGATTGATGAAGTAGGTTATCTTAACCCGCGTTTTAAATTAGGGGGCTTGGCATTGATCTATGATCAGATTAACCTGATGGGCGATAATCCTCTAATAGGTGAAAATGACGAAACTTTGGGAGTGAGATTCCCTGATATGAGTAATTGCTATGATGATGAATTATACAATTATACTGCAGCTGTATTCAGGAGGAAGATGATAGAAGTTTTCCCTTCAGTTTATATCGGAGTTACAGGTCCGGAAACTGAGACTGAGGCTGAATGCCGCTTTTACAGAGAAGCAGGTGCTGATGTGCTTGGTTACTCTCTGGTTCCGCTTGTCATAGCTTCATCTCATGCTGGCTTAAAGGTTTCTGCCCTGGGTATCATGACCCGTGAACTTGTGGCAGACAGACTGAAGGAAATCTCAGAGAAGGAAAAATCAGCAAACAGACTTAAAGGAGAAAAACTACTTAATAACGTAATTAAGCAGATAATTTAGTTTCAGTGTCTGCTATAGGTAAATATCTTATCATTGTTGGAGCAGTTATACTTTTAACCGGAATCATATTTACGTTTTTACCTAAAAACCAGCCATTCTGGAAACTGCCCGGTGATATTTATATCAGAAGGGAAAATTTCACCTTTTACTTTCCAGTCACTACAAGTATTATTGTCAGTATACTGATCAGCTTTATTTTGTGGCTTATTAATTTTTTCGGAAGAAAATAAATGGATAAATTAAAACAGCTTTTGTCGAGACAAAACGTTGTTATACTTGATGGTGCAACCGGCACTGAACTGGGCGCAAGAGGTTGTGATATTTCAGAACCTTTGTGGAGAGCCCGTGCCTTATTTGAAAGACCTGACGTAGTCCGACATATT
>JAOADS010000086.1:4300-4751 GCA_026417195.1 Ignavibacteria bacterium
ATTGCGGAGCAGATATAATAACTGCAAACAGTTTCCGTACACAAAGGAGAACGTTTGAAAAGGCCGGATACGAACATGAAGGTTTAGATTACGCTTCCACTGCAAAGGCTTTAACTGCTGATGCAGTTGATCTGGTAAAAGATGCAATTATGATAGCAGCAGATGACGAAGATGCAGTACTTGTGGCAGGTTGTGCAGCACCTCTTGAAGATTGTTATAAACCTGAATTAGTCCCTGATGAAGATTCTCTTCGTATGGAACATTCTGAACATATCAGGAATTTAGTTGAGGCAGGTTCAGATCTGATACTTGCGGAAACTTTTACTTCTTATAAGGAAATAGAGGTAATCCTTGATGTACTTTCAGAATTTGATACAGAATTTATAATAAGTGTTACGCCGAGAAGTACAAATGAGCTTCTATCAGGCGAGTCACTTGATGATACTGTTAA
>JAOADS010000086.1:4761-8690 GCA_026417195.1 Ignavibacteria bacterium
CTGTTAAACTTATAGACAAATCCTCTGCTTCGGTTATTTCTGTTAACTGTGTTCACCCTTCCATCGGTGAAGACGTCCTTAGAAAACTGAGATCGCTTACCGATAAACCTCTCGGTATTTACTGTAATATCGGAGATCCGGATTATAAAGAAGGTGATCAGCTTAAACCTACAGTCAGTCCTGATGAATATTATGAATATTCTAAAAAATGGAAAGCTGCAGGAGCCAAGGTTATAGGTGGTTGCTGCGGAACAAATCCCTTGTATATCAGGAAACTGAGACAACTTAAAGCCTCATGAGATGAAATGAAAATCACAGCAGAGATAAATTTTCCTCTGATAATATGCTAATTTATTTCATTTAGTTTACTTCTTATTTCTTTTATTACATCTATTACAACATATAATCCTTGTATATGGTTTTCGTTTTCAGGTATTTTCATAGTTTCAAATTTTATGTTTAATGAATCGTATTCTATTGTGCCTTTAAATCCTGAATTAATGAGCATATCGTAATTTTTCAAAAAAGGTTCGCTGAGAAGAAATGTATAGGTTCTGATAAGTTTTTCTCTGTTTGTTTTACGACTGAAATACAAATCTATTTTCCTGTCAATTTCAGAAATACCGGTCTTAATTCTTCTATGAGCAAGTCCGGTTAACCGAAAGGGTAACATTATCAGATTTCTTGCAAATACCTTAGAATTAATACTGAAATATGGCAGCCCTTCTTTAACGTTATTGGCAGTTAATACAAACGTATGTATCAAGACGTTCTCAATCCGGCTGAAACCTCCACCGTAATGTACATTTTTGCTTGCTTCCTTGCTTTCAAAACTGCAAACTATACCATATTCATTTGTTTTTTCTTTAAGTTTATCTAATATTTCTTTTTGTGTTAGTTCGTATGTCATTACTATTTACCTATTTTTTCCAATGTGATGGTAATTTATCTTCAGTTCCGAAGAGTTCTTCCAGGTTAGTATTAGACAGGTTTTTAAATTCATCCAATGTTTTTTTAAAATCTTTAGTCTGTTCTTCATAGGTCCAGTATGTTATTTTTTCATAATCATCTGCTTTAGGTGTCTCATCGCTCAGACTTGCATATGAATTTTTCGGTTTGTTATATATAACTGCTTCGTAAGGGATTCTTTTTTTGCTGACCCTGTAAAAGCTCTCTCTGTAAGCCGTTGTAATGTAAACCGGATATATTTCGTAGTTAAAATTTTTTTCTCTCTGTATTATCACTGCGTCTTCAGGTATTTCAACAGAATAAACATGAAATATTTTAGATGGACTAAGTCCCAGGGTCCTACCTTTATTTTTCTTAATTTCTGCGATAATAATTTCTGTGAATTTCTGCCTGTCGAATTCCTGAGCATTGGTATCTGAAGTTGAAGACGCTATGTAGGCGAGTATTACAAAAACTGTTAGTGACAGATAGGATTTAGTTGTGTTCATTTTATTTCCTTTTATGATATTTTATTTAATGTAAATAAATTTAAGATAATAATTTTCAGACGGACTTTTCAGATTACATATATAAATTCCGCTTGCCAATTTATTTTTGGCTATGTAGTTTATTTCGTGTGTACCCGAACTAAAAAATCCTTCCGTAACTTTTTCTATGTATTCACCGTGAATATTATATATGGTTATATTTATTTTTTCAGGATGTTTCAGTTTAAATCTGATTATTGCTGAACTATTGAAAGGATTAGGGAATATATGTGTGAGGCTAAATGTATTTAATTCGGAATTTTCACTCACTGATGTTACATAGGGTTGTCCGACATATATTATCAAGTAATTATTCTCAGAGATTTTCAGAACAGAAGGATCACCTCCTGAAGTAGTGAGATTTACATAACCGTTCCAGTTTGTACCGTTATATGTGCTGTTAAACCAAAGATTATTTCCTCCCCCGTAGAATCTCATCTCTGTTACACTGTTTAACATAAGATTACCTATCCATAAATGGTTTACCGAAGATATTATCCCATAATATGAGAAATTAAGTCCGTCAGAAGAAAAATAATAATAAGCCCCTTCATGGGGAGCCCCTACCGGAGCAATATATCTCCACAACCCGTTAAAGTATGCTACTGCGGGATCTACAACAGGCCTGGAGGAAACGTTTACTCTGGCTCCCGGCTCAAAATGAAATGTTACTCCGTTAGAACTTTTAGCCGAATATGTGTTTATAGCTGAATCGCCCTGTGGAGGAAAAGTCTCACTTGATGAAAAGTACATTCTTAAGGAATCTCCGGAGAATCTTACTATAGTGGGATCAAAAGGTCTCTGATATCCTGAAGGCATACCCATGAAATTTACAGGTTGCGGGTTAGTCCACGTTGTTCCGTTGTTATATGAGAACTTCACTGCAACCTTGTCCCAGCTGGCAGAGCCAACTGGTTGCCTGAACCACTGAAATACACATGCAAGTGTGTCAGCTTTCCATTTTATAACACATGGGACACTGGCTGAGTCCTGATATATAGATGAAGTTCCGAATGTAATTCCGTCTGTTGACCAGGCAATTCGGAGTGGACTGTTCCATGGCTGACAATAAGATGATGCATTTACTAAGATAACTAATAAAACAGTTTTTATATAAGGATTGATTTTATTTTTTTTCATATCACTTAAGATCCTTTTCATCTATTAAATTATTTTATATAAACTGTTTTGAAAGTTTCACTAAAGTTTTCTGCTTCAAATCTGCAGAAATAAATTCCACTTGCAAGTTTATTTTTTAATTTATGGTTTATTGCATGATTTCCCTCTGATATGAATCCACTGTAAATAACTTCTGTTTCCTTACCTGATGCGTCATATAATTTTATAGTGAGTTTTGTGCTTTTTTCAATTTTGAAATCAATATTAAATGATGGATTAAAAGGATTAGGATAAATTCTGATAATTTCAAATTCTCGGATTATTTTATCTCCGTTATTTATTATACCTATCGGACTCAGTGAATCCATATCGTAATGTCTTATTACCGGATAATTGTAATCAGTTATAAATAAATCGTTAACGGACGGATCGTATTTGAATACCGGTGATCCGATTGCATTTTCTGTTTTAAATAAAAATCTGATGTTCAGTAAACTAAAATTAAGAGGATTGTTTTCATAAACGAAAATTGAATCTCCCTTTACGTCAGCTGAATAAAGTAAGTTTCTGTTGATTCTGAATCCTATGACTCTTCTCCCTAAAGCTACTGTACCTCTTAAATTGTAATTAACCGGGTCAACTGCTTTGTTTCCTATAAATAAGGTATTAGAAACAACATCGTAGAATAAAATATCAGCAGTAAATACGCCATAGTCTGATGGAATAAATGAAGACACATCAATGGAGTCTATAAAATTATAGGTTAAAGTTGAAAAAACCTTGAGCTTTTTCTCAATCTTTTGAAATACAAACAACCTGTTGTGATTAGATGCAGTTGCCGTTTGAAGGATTCCCGGAGCTTTATGTGAGTTCTGATTAAAGTTAAATCCGGGGACGGAAAATGATGATTCCACGGTGAACGTGTTGCAGTTCACTATTAATATTTTGTTAAATTCCGGGAAAGATATAAAAAGCTTTGAGAGAGCACTATCATAATGCATCCAAGGGATCGCGTCGGATCTTGACTGATTTACGGGCAGGTTTAAAGTGGAAATCAAAGAATAATCTGATGCATTGAATCTGCTTACTGAACTTTCAAATGCGTTGAGAACATATATTCTGTTTCTGGTAAGGTCAAATTCTATTTCACATGGACTGTTACCGGCTCTGAACCAGGTCAGATTTCCTGATGATATGTTCTGTCTGATTATCCTTCTTCCTCCCAGTCTTGAAACTATCAGAAGCTGTCCGTTGCCTGCAGTAATATCGTCAGCTGATTCGCCGATATCAACTGTATCAAGACTTCCTGATAAT